>CAMPAX010000028.1 GCA_946633495.1 uncultured Lachnospiraceae bacterium
ATCTGTATACCGGTTGCGGGCATGACAATCCAAGATACTGTTGAATATCCTTTACACTATATCCATTCTCATATGCATATTTTCGGAGGTTGTTTCCGGTCTTCTCCATATCGATTATAGTTTTACTTTCAATCATTCGTCCTGTCCCCTTTTATTCTGTAATAATCCTCCATCTCAACATCCAGAGTAATGGCTTTCGGACGGGTGTTGCTCACTCGCTGCAAAAGGCTCACAACTTCCACATGCATACTATGCGGAAACATATCGACGGCCACCGCCTTCCGCAAGTCATACCCCCGTTCTCCGAGGATTCGAATATCTCTGGCAAGCGTTGCGGGATCGCAGGACACATAGACGATCCGGTCGGGCTGCATGTCTGCGATACAGTGAAGAAGTTCTGCTTCACATCCCTTTCTTGGCGGATCCACAACCACCACATCCGCACGATATCGTTCCGGAGCTTCGGCATATAGCTTCGGAACGATATCCTCAGCCTTGCCCACAAAGAACTCGGCGTTCGAGATGTGATTCAGCCCGGCATTCTCCTTTGCATTCTCTATAGCCTGAGGGATGATCTCCACGCCGTAGACACACTTCGCCTTCTCCGCCAGAAAGAGCGAAATGGTTCCGATCCCGCAGTACATATCCCAGACGATCTCATCACCGGTAAGGCCGGCATATTCCAACGCCTTGCCATACAGCTTCCGAGTCTGCTCCGGATTCACCTGGAAGAAGGATTCCGGAGCGATCCGAAAGGTCAGGTCTTTGATCCGATCTGTGATCGCATCCGCACCGAAAATGGTTTTGCTGTGATCCCCCATGATCCGATTCGTTCTGTCACGATTGATGCTGATCGATACGGAGGCCAAACGGAGAGAAACAACATTTTGTTTGTAATCATCGATCTCCACCGCCTCCTGCAGTTTGTGTATCAGCAGATCCTGTTCCGGCAGGCGGCTTCCGTTTATGATAATGCAGACCATCACCTCTCCGGTATAGAACCCCACACGGGTCAGTACATGACGCACCAGTCCCGTATGCTGTTCCTCATCATACACCGGCACTTCCGCCTCCATAAGATACTCCCGCATCGCCCGGATGATCTTTCGGTTCACCGGATGCCCTGCCGGACAATCCGAAAGCGGGATCAGCGCATGGGTATGACCTGCGTAGAATCCGAGGGCCGGCCTCCCTTCCCGATCCATTCCTACAGGGAACTGCATCTTATTCCGAAAATGATATGGTTCCTCCATCCCGATCAGAGGTTCCATCAGGGAGTCAATCCCCTCAACGCCCCCGATCCTTGAAAGACAGTTACATACATGTTTTTGCAGAAGTTCCTTCTGCTGCTCGTAAGAGATATGCTGTAATGTACAGCCGCCGCAGGATACCGCCTTCTCGCATAACGGCGTTACACGGTACGGTGAAGGTTCCAGTATCTCCATAAGACGTGCGTATGCATAGTTTTTCTTTACCTTCATCATTTTTACAGCCGCACGATCCCCGACCACCGTATCCTTCACAAATACAGTCATGCCGTCTACATGGCCGATCCCCTCGCCGTCTTTTCCCATATCCTCAATTGTGAGTTCATATACTTCGTTTTTGCTGATCATATTGCCTCAATTCTGTTGTTCTGAAACGTTACGGAATACATTTACAAATGTCTTTTTTGCATATATTTTCATTCTAAATTCCGGACCATAGCCTGTCAACCGGAACAAGAAAAGAGCCCTGCCATCGGCAAAGCTCTTCATCTTCCTGTGTTGTTACACGGCCTGTAACTGGTGTATCGTCTCCTCAATGTACGGTCCCACATCTTCTTTATCCATTCCCAAAGAGATAGCTAACTCTCCGTACAGACTGTCCTCAGCGATATGAGAAAACCTGGAATCCAGACTGGTCATTTTTTTACCTTCTGCCTTACGTTTCTGCATACGGTCATATATCGTCTTGATGAGACTTACGATCTTCTCCGGTTCACATGACAGAAGCGCCTGCTTGTAGGCGAGCTCACGCTTCTTTTCATCTTCTACCGGCATCTTTTCGATCGCATCCATGTCCCGGATGAGGGCCATCGCCTCTTCTTCCGACATAACCTTCCGGATCACAACCCTCTCATTATCAACAGGGGTAGAAACCACACGGTCTCTGGTATAGCATGGCGTCATGGTGTAAAAAATCTGATCCCGGGAATCACCCGGGGTGTCGATGGGACCTACGGCTGTAATTCGGCATACACCGTTATTTCCGTACACAACGTAGTCACCGACTTCAAACATAGGTTACCGCTCCTTCAGTACATCGATCATTTTGCCTACAATATCGATTCTATCATTTTTTTCCCCAAAATGTAAGAATACAAAGTTGCCAAAAAAAATGTGAGTGCTCTGTGATTTTGTACCAACGACAGACTCTATGCCTTTCTTCCGGTGGAAGCTTTGATTATCTTTTTCACTGCAACTGTGAGAACCATGGTAATGGCCATATCCGGCAGCGTACTCCCCAGAGGCGTATCCACATGCAGAAGCCAGCGGTACAGTCCGAACCCTATAAGCCAGCATAGGAAGCTGATCCAGCCAAACTTCTTCTCTCCCACGTCCTCTTTCAGAATGTAGTAATCGGCCAGCATCACGGCGATCATAGGCGCAAATACGGATCCGATCAGATAGAGGAAGTCCGTGATGTCATCCATAGGCAGGAAGATCGCTCCAACCGTACCGATGACCGTCACCGCAATGGCAAAAGCTTTGGACGGTATCTTTCCGGAAATGCTGAGGGCGCTGATCCCCGCCGAATAGGCATCCATAAATGTGGTCGTCACCGTAGATAAAACCACAACTGCGAGTCCCACTGCCGCAAGGCCGGCGATCCCCTTCCCCGCCTGCAGGATGATCCCCGCGATCTCTCCTGTTCCGAGATTGATCGCCGCAACCATTCCGATCAGGAACATCCATGTACTGACAAGTCCGTAGGTTACGGAGCTTGCCATCGTCGCCGCAAAAGGCTTCTCTGCTTCTCTGGTATAATCACTGATCAGAGGAAACCAGGACAGCGGCATAGCCACGGAAAGCTCCACAGCGGCACCGAAGGAGATCGTGTCTTCCGCTTCGGCTGTGTGGGTAAATACATCACTTCCGAAGGTCAGGGCAGAGATCACAATGGTCAGCACGAAGAGAGCGATCATGGCAACGGTGTTCAGTTTCCCCAAATGGGTAAGACCGATCAGCAGCCATACTATGATCAGACCACCGATAAGCAGAGCCCATGGAATCTTACCGATATCCCAAAGACCGTTCGCTGCCAGGGCCCCGTCGTAGATCATGATCCCTGTCCAGCCGATCAGCTGGAGAACATTTAATGCTGCGAAAAGGATATTTCCTTTATTTCCGAAGGAAATCCCTGCCGTTTCCATGGAGGACTTACGGGTACGGGCTCCCATGAATCCTGCAAGGAAAAGCAGGACACAGCCGATCCCATGTCCCAGCAGGATGGCGAGAAAGCCTTTTTGAAAGCCCAGTGGTGCAAGATAAGTACCGGTCATGATCTCGGCGATGGAGACACCCGCTCCAAACCAGATCAGACCGTTGCTGAAGGTTGATGTTCTTTTTTGATTCATATTCCGCACTTTCTTTCTGTTATACATACAGCAGTTCATCTGTCGGTTCCGTGATCAGATATCCGTGATCCATGGGACCGCTGCCCTGTCCGAGGTCCAACCCCGCCGCAAGAGCTCCCGTAAGATAGGATTTTGCATGCTTTACCGCGTCCGAAAGATCGAGGCCAAGCGCCAGGTTGGACGCGATAGCCGAAGAAAGTGTGCAGCCGGTGCCGTGCGTATTCGGATTATCGATCCGAACGCCCCGAAACCAGATTTCGTCGAATGCCTCCTCCTTATCGTCAGATTTGGAAATGGTTTTTTTCTCATTTCCCGTTCCTTCAGGATCCTTTGGTCCGGAAGGTTTCTTCCGGCGGATCAGAAGATCATTTGCGTCATTTACCCTGTGTCCGCCCTTCATCAGCACAGACACTCCATATTCTGCGGCGATCTTACGGCCGGCCAATACCATATCCTCTTCCGAAGCAATGGACTGCCCGCACAGGGCCTCTGCCTCCGGAATATTCGGTGTGATGACCGTAGCCAGCGGGATCAGCTCCTCTTTCAGCGTCCGGACCGCATCCTCACTGATCAGCCTTGCTCCGCTGGTGGCGACCATAACCGGATCCACCACAACCCAATCCGGCTGATACTGCCGCAGTTTTTCCGCGATCATACGGATCAGATCACTGCCGGATACCATACCGATCTTTACCGCATCCGGACGGATATCCGTGAATACCGCATCCAGCTGCTGTCCGAGAAACTCGGGTGTTACTTCCATTATTCCTGTGACGCCGGTGGTATTCTGTGCAGTCAATGCCGTGATGCAGGACATCCCATAGACATGGTGTGCCAACATGGTTTTCAGATCTGCCTGAATTCCGGCGCCTCCGCTGGAATCGCTTCCTGCGATCGTAAGTGCTGTTCTCATAATTCCTCCTTTTGAATCTTCATGAACTGTCACTACGTTATTTAGAGCGATACAAGGTGGTGCCCCCGGTGTACCGCTTTTTTCATTTATGCTTACTGAACTGCTGCGGGAGTCCGCTTCCTGCTGCCCCGCTGCTTTCCACTTTCGCACTGCTTTAGCGGTTTCCGCCGCCGCAATGCCCAATCGATAATCCGGAGGGAAATCAGAATAAGATCTGCCCCCGTTTCTTAAGTTCCATTGTGGCCGTTTTGATCTCCTTCTGCCCGAAAATGGCACTGATCACAGAGATCCCCGCGATGCCGCTGCCGGCGAGCTGCTCCATATTCTCGTAAGTGATCCCACCGATGGCGACCACCGGGATGGAGACTGCCTTGCAAATGGCCTTCAGTGTCTCATGAGACACATCCACCGCATCCGATTTGGACCCTGTGGGAAATACCGCGCCCACCCCTAAATAATCGGCGCCCGCAGCCTCCGCCAGAATCGCTTCTTCCACCGTCTGCGCCGAAACACCAAGGATCCGGTCCGGACCGATCATTTCCCGAACACGCCCGGCTTCCATATCCTCCTGACCCACATGAACTCCGTCCGCGCCGATCCGGACTGCAAGCTCCACATTATCATTCACGATAAAAGGAACCCGGTACTGTCTGGAAAGCGCCATAAGCTCTATGGCTTCCGCCTCAAACGCCGCCTCATCCATGGATTTCTCGCGGATCTGGAGGATTGTCGTTCCACCCTCCAGCGCCTCCTTTACCGCATGAGACAGGGGTTCTCCTTCTGACAGCCAGTGACGGTCGGTCACCGCATACAAGAGGAGTGTCTCTTTATCAATCTTCATATTATGTCAACCTTTCTCAGAACAAAATCGATCCTTATCAAAATTATGTTAACCACACTCAAAACAAAATCGATCCTTATTAAAATTATGTCAACCACACTCAAAACAAAATCAATTCCCGCTTAAATTATGTCAACCTCTATCAATTACATCTTTTCGATCTTTGCCCAGCTTTCCAGTATATCTCCATCCATATGGCAGATGGCGTCAATGATCCGATTCCGATAGGTGGAATTTCCGTCCAATGCATGCATATGGGACCATCCGATCTCTCCCGCAACACCCATCAGTGTCACCGCAGTCGCAGCAGCCTCAAGTGTATGTCCCGGGTTCGCAACCACGTATGCGGTGCAAAGTCCGGACAGCTGACAACCTGTTCCGGTGATCCTGCCCATTTCCGGACGACCGTTACGGATCACATAAGCTGTATCTTTATCCGCCACGATATCTATGGCACCGGTAATGGCGATCACGGTATCCAGCCTTTCCGCAAGGTTCTTCGCAAACTGCACTGCCGAAGGAAGGTTCTCCTCCATCACAGCGTCCGCCACATCTGCATCCACGCCCTTGGTGGTTCCGCTGCCGTTGGCGATAGTTTTGATCTCGGAGATATTTCCCCTGATGACCGCAAACTTCACCTCTTCCACCAGACGGTTCGCTGTATCCGTCCGAAGTTTCGATGCCCCGGCGCCCACCGGATCCAAAAGGACCGGATGTCCCAGTTCATTTGCCTTTTTTCCTGCCCGGAACATTCCCTCGATACTGCTCTTGCAGAGCGTTCCGATATTAATGTTCAGTCCTCCGCAGATCGATGTGATGTCCTCCACATCCTCCGGTTCATCTGACATAATGGGACTGCCGCCGCAGGCAAGCAGAACATTTGCCACATCGTTCACCGTAACATAGTTTGTGATGTTGTGCACCAGCGGTGCTGCCTTCTGCACATTTTCCCAGCATTCCTTTAACATTTTATTTCCTCCTTCTGTTCGAAAATACTTCTTCGGTGGCTTTCCTCCCTCAGAATAACATGTGCTGCGTTTCGGTCACCTTCCATTATCATCGCATTATCATACATAAAATAAGGCAGCCCGACCGGACTGCCTTAATCTCCTTTTTTCACCGGCGTCTGTACAGCACCGGCTGATCCCTCCGTTGGCATTATCCAAATCAGGTGCGGTCGAGACGGGATTACGTCTCCTCTCAGCCAACTTCCGTCAGCTCCCGTAGCTTATTCAGTTTCCGGGTCCCGGGTTTGTGATAGCTCACATCCTGCATCTGACCCATCATTTTTCCAATCCAAACGTTCCGTCCGCTTTCAGCACGAACCGCTCTCCATCCTTTCGAATGGGATGAAACACGCCCCAGTATTCCGGATGTTCTGCCAGGAACTCTCCTCCTACCGAATAGCGTTCCCACATATGCATGGGAAATGCATGTTTCACCGGAATTCTCTCCAGAAACTCCAAAGGTCCCTGTGACTGTCCTTTGCCCAGTACCGGATCCATGGGAATCATGGCAAGATCGATCTGCCCCGGCTTACCCGAAGCTTCCGCGGAAGTTTCATCCGAACCGACCGCCGCCGGGCTCCGATTTACTCCAAGAACAGCCCCTTTAAGCTTTTCCAGCTCAGCAAGGTAGTCCTTCTGCATCTTGGCATTTTGAGACAGCGGCACATGTGTCCAGCACCAGTCATTCAGATCTCCTGCATGGAACACCACTCTTCCGCCGGCCTCTATCAGGAAGCTTACTCCCAGATCCGTGGAACCGAACGCCTCCACCCGAAAGCCCGGAAATGTGTACTCGATCCCGGGACTGATCCACCGAATCTCCGGGGGGGCGATCTCCATTTCCTGCACAGCCTCACGGCACAGTCTCTCCGATATATCATCCGACAGGATGTAAACCGTCCTCGGATATTTGCGTATCAGCTGGAAGATCACCGTAGAAAAATGATCATAATGCCCGTGACTTGCAAAGACATAGAGCGGTTTCTCCGGATCAAGCTCCGGCAGTTCTCCCTGATAATAATCAAAGAGCAGATACCCCTCCGGCAGTTCTACCAGAAAGGAGCTGTGATAGATAAACTGCACTCTGATCTCTTTTTGATTCTCATTTACGTACTGCATAGGATTCCTTTACTTCTTGATCAGGAGTGACTGACCTGTCATATCCGACGGTTTGGGCATCTCCATGATCTCCAGAAGGGTAGGAACGATATCGCACAGCTTGCCGCCCTCTTTCAGGGTGTAGGCCGGATCGTAGTTATACAGGATGAACGGAACCGGATTCGTCGTATGTGCCGTGTGAGGTGCACCGGTTTCATAATTCAGCATCTGCTCACAGTTTCCGTGGTCAGCGCAGATAAATAATACGCCATCCTTCTCTTTCACTGCTTCCACTGCGGAACCTACACATGCATCCACACATTCTACCGCCGCAATGGCTGCGGAAAGGACGCCGGTATGACCCACCATGTCGGGGTTTGCAAAGTTAATGATGATCACATCATACTTGTCGGAACGGATCGCCTCATTCAGCTTCTCGCTTACCTCCGGAGCACTCATTTCCGGCTGCAGATCGTAAGTTGCCACAGCAGGGGAGTTTACCAGGATACGGTCCTCGTCCTTATTCGGCTCCTCAATTCCGCCATTGAAGAAGAAGGTTACATGCGCATATTTCTCTGTCTCAGCCAGACGCAGCTGCTTTAAGCCGTTGGCTGCCAGATATTCGCCAAAGGTATTCCTGATCTCCTGCTTCTTAAATGCCACCAGCTTATTCGGGATGGTCTCGTCATAATCCTTGAAGCAAACATAGCAAAGCGGCATGAAACCATTTGCACGCTTCAGGAACTTGATGCACTTGGTATCGGATGCATCCCCCGGCTGAGCTGCGATATCCTCATCGGAGAAGCAGAATGCCTTGGTAATCTCACGTGCCCGGTCGGGACGGAAATTGAAGAAGATCACGGAATCATTCGGTTTCACGAGAGATACCGGAGCCCCTGCCTCGTCCACGATCACGGTAGGAAGAACAAACTCATCGGTCACGCCGTTATCATAGGAGTTCTGCATCGCCCGGATGGGATCCGTCTCCTTCACGCCTTCACCGAGAACCAGGGAATCGTATGCCTTCTGAATACGGTCCCAGTTATTGTCACGATCCATTGCATAATAACGTCCGGACAGGGACGCCACCTTGCCCACACCGATCTTTGCCGCCTCATCCAACAGCTGCTGCAGATAGTCCTTGCCGCTGGCCGGAGGTGTATCCCGTCCATCAAAGAAGGGATGCAGATATACCCGCTCGAAGCCCTGACGCTTGCAAAGCTCCAGGATCGCATACAGGTGGGTGTTGTGGCTGTGAACACCTCCATCGGACAGAAGTCCCCAAAGATGCAGATCCGAATCATTCTTCCTGCAGTTTTCGATGGCTGCCAGAAGCTCTTCATTTTCAAAGAACTCTCCATCCTGGATCAGCTTGGTGATGAGGGTCAGATCCTGATAAATGATCCGGCCGGAGCCCATGTTCATATGACCGACTTCGGAGTTTCCCATCTGTCCGTCCGGAAGTCCGACTGCCATGCCGGAAGCCAGGCCGGGAACGAAAGGACATTCCGCCATCAGCTTGTCCAGATTCGGTGTTTTTGCCAAATAGGCAGCATTTGCCTCGTGATTGTCGGAAAGGCCGAAACCATCCAGGATCATAAGTACGATCGGTTTTCTCATTCTATTCTCCTCTCATATTGAAATCAGTAACTAAAATCGAAATCAGTAACTAAATCATATCCGAAGAGACATTCTACCATACTTACGCCCGAATCACAAACTGATTCTTTTCGGAATCATAAAAATATCCGGCCTGTTCCAACTTCTGCCTGATTTCCTCCTCATTTACCGATTCCGCAGCCGACAGTTCGGAAAGCGACGGATAAAGATCCCGAAGCTTCATATTTGTCCAGCTGAGCAGCATAAACGGGTCTTTGGGTGCTGACATTTTGATACCTCCATCCTTAGCTCAGTCCGGACGATCCTCAAACCGGGCAGCCACTTCCTGCAAATGCCTGATAATGGGAAGATGCTGCGGACAGATCCCTTCGCACTGACCGCACTGTATACAATCGCTGGCCTTTCCATGGGTCTTGGTCAGATTATCATAGTATTCACCCTGAGGCGTCCACCCTTTACCTTCCACCTCCTGAAGCTCGGCGTTATACAGCGTAAAATACTTCGGAATGGGAATCTGCATCGGGCAGCCGTCCACACAGTAGCTGCAGGCGGTACAGGGAATGGCGATATCTCCGTTGATGATGGAGACCGCTTTCCAGATCCGCTTTAATTCTTCCTCATTTACAGGAGCCATATCCTGCATATAGGATGTGTTATCCTCCACCTGGGCAAGCGTACTCATACCCGACAGAACAAATCGTACATTGGGCTGGCTGGCAGCAAAACGAATCGCCCAGGAGGGAACAGATGCATCCGGGTTATATTCCCGGAACAGCCGTTCCACCGCCTCCGGAACAGCCGCAAGGGTTCCTCCCTTTACCGGTTCCATGACCGTAACCGGCTTCCCGTGTTTTGTCGCCACTTCATAACATTTACGGGACTGGATCCCCGCACTGTTCCAGTCCAGATAATTGATCTGCAGCTGGACAAATTCCATCTCCGGGTGTTCCGTCAGCACCTTATCCAGAAGCTCCGGACCGTCATGGAAGGAGAAGCCCATCTCCCGGATCTGACCTGCTTTCTTCTTTTCTGCGATCCATCCCCAGACATCCAGTCTGTCATACGTTTCAATGGAATGACTGTTTACGTCATGAACCAGATAATAATCGAAGAAATCCACTCCGCATTTCTTCAGCTGTCCTTCAAATACCGTATCCCTCTCTTCTTTCGAATGGAAGAATGCGGAATGAAGCTTTGTCGCCAGCGTATACGAATCTCTGGGGTAGCGGTCCACCAGGGCCTCTTTCGATGCCGCTTCACTGCGTCCGCCGCAGTACATCAACGCGGTGTCAAAATAGGTGAAACCTCGTTCGATAAAGAGATCCACCATTTTTTTCACCTGTTCCATATCGATCTTACCGGCCGTCTCCGGAAGTCGCATCAAGCCGAATCCAAGTTTTTTTGCCATGTGATACCCCCTTTTTATGCGTTTGAAACAAAAAACGTCCATATATGATTATAGCAGAAGCACGGGGCTTCTGCTATACGTGATCCTTTGTTTTTTCCTGAATTATCTTCCTTATGCCGTCTCATCGGCAGTAAATCCATACGGTGCCGGAATGTGATTTACAGATTCCGGACAGCATCCTTCATGGACTTCACATATTCCGCCACATAAGGTGCCGCATCTTTTCCATGCTTTGCAAGAAGCTTGATGATGGCAGAACCAACGATGGCTCCGTCGGAGAGTCCGGCCATTTTTGCCGCCTGCTCGGGAGTTGAGATACCGAAACCGACGGCGCAGGGAACGTCCGTATTCTCCCGGATCACCTTTACGATGGAACCAAGATCTGTCGTGATCTCACTTCTGGTTCCGGTGACACCCAGGCTGGACACCACATAGATAAAGCCTTCCGCTTCCTTTGCGATCATGGCGATGCGATTATCCGAAGTGGGGGCGATGAGCGAGATCAGCTTCACATCGTATTTCCTGCAGATGGGCAGGAACTCCTCCTTCTCCTCATAGGGAAGATCCGGCAGGATCAGTCCGTCGACCCCGACTTCACTGCAGGTTTTGATAAACTTCTCCGCATCATAGGAAAAAACCACATTTGCATAGGTCATGAAGACCATAGGAACCGTAACGTCCTTCCGAAGATCACGAACAAGATCAAAAACCTGATCCGTGGTAACGCCTCCGGACAGAGCACGAAGATTCGCCCCCTGGATCACCGGTCCCTCCGCCGTAGGATCCGAGAAAGGAATTCCAAGCTCGATCAGATCCGCTCCCGCTTCCACCATGGCCCGTACAACTGCCGCCGTGGTTCCAAGATCCGGATCTCCGCAGGTTATAAAGGGGATAAATGCTTTCTTTTTGCTGAACGCGCTTTGTATGCGGTTTGTCTGATTGATACTTCCGATCTCACTCATGGATGTCCTCCCCTCTGTAACGTGCGATAGCTGCACAGTCCTTATCTCCCCGTCCGGAAATGGTGATCACTATGATCTTATCCTTCTCCAGTGTGGGGGCCAGCTTCCGTGCATAAGCAACCGCATGCGCGGACTCGATGGCGGGGATGATCCCTTCCGTTTTTGCAAGATATTCAAATGCCTGAACCGCTTCCTCATCCGTTACAGGTACATATTCCGCTCTTCCGATATCGTGCAGCCATGCATGCTCCGGTCCGACTCCGGGATAGTCCAGACCGGCGGAGATAGAATATACCGGTGCGATCTGTCCATATTTATCCTGACAGAAATAGGATTTCATCCCGTGGAAGATTCCCAGACGTCCCGTGGCGATGGTAGCTGCCGTTTCAAAGGTATCGATGCCTCTGCCTGCCGCTTCGCAGCCGATGAGACGAACACCCTTATCCTCGATAAAATGATAGAAGCTTCCGATGGCATTGGAGCCGCCGCCAACACAGGCAATGACTGCATCCGGAAGACGCCCTTCCTTCTCCTGCATCTGCTCCTTGATCTCCCTGGAGATCACAGCCTGGAAATCACGAACAATGGTTGGGAACGGGTGCGGTCCCATAACCGAACCCAGGCAGTAATGCGTATCCGCAATCCTGGAAGTCCACTCCCTCATGGCCTCGGACACTGCATCCTTCAAGGTCCGGGTTCCTGTCTTCACAGGGATCACCTCCGCCCCTAAAAGACGCATCCGGTAAACATTCAGAGCCTGACGAATGGTATCCTCCTCACCCATGAACACAACACATTCCATTCCCATAAGTGCCGCAGCTGTGGCTGTCGCCACTCCATGCTGCCCGGCACCGGTCTCTGCGATAAGACGGGTCTTTCCCATCTTCTTTGCCAAAAGCGCCTGTCCCAGCACATTATTGATCTTATGGGCCCCGGTATGATTCAGATCCTCTCTTTTCAGATAGATCTTTGCACCATTTAGATCCTTTGTCATCTTCTCCGCATAATAAAGACGGGAAGGTCTTCCTGCGTATTCATTAAAAAGTTCCGTAAGCTCCCGGTTAAAATCCGGATCATTTTTGAAATGATTGTAGGCTTCTTCCAGCTCGATCACGGCGTTCATCAACGTTTCCGGAATGTACTGCCCGCCGTGGATTCCGAAACGTCCGTTTGGATTCGTCATTTTTCTCACACTCTCTTTACATCAGATTATTATTCTCTCTCTTCATTCAGATTCCTGACCTGGTCCGTGAAATTGGCCATTTTCAGAGGATCCTTTCTTCCGGCAGTTTCGATCCCGGAGCTTACATCCACTGCAAAAGGATGCAGTTTCCGGACCGCCTCCCGTACATTCCCGGGGTCTAATCCCCCCGCCAGAAAATACGGTCTTGAAAATCCCTCCAGCAGCTCCCAGTCAAATAAAGTTCCGGTACCCCCGCTTCCGGAGTCCAACAGGATATAATCCGCTTCACTCCTTTCAGCCGCCGCAAGATCCTCCCCTGTATCAACCCGAAATGCCTGAATGATCGGGGCTTCCGTCAGCTTGCGAAGGTTTCGGATGTACTCCGCATCCTCCCCTCCATGGAGCTGAGCATAATCAATGGTTCCGTTATGAAGCAGACTTGCAATACGTTCCGGATCCTCCCGAACGAAAACGCCCACCTTGATGATCCCCGGCTCCAGATAGGACTTCAGCAGCTCTGCCTGCCGCTCCGTGACTGCCCTTCTGCTCTTTTTCGCAAAGACAAAACCGATATAATCGGGTCTGAGTTCATTTGCATGCTCCACATCCTTTGTGGTACGGAGTCCACAGAATTTGATCTTTGTACTGCCTTTGACATAGCTTTCCATCATAATGCCCACCTGCTTTCATCCATTTTCATACAGCATAATACTATATGATACAGGGGTCAAAGGGTATTTGGCCCCATCCGATGATACTATATCATATTTTCAGTTTCCTTGTTCCGGTTCAAGACTATCCTTTAGTTCCGCAAGCCTTTCCTTCTTATCTTCTGCCCGCATCAGAGCCTCACCCACCAGCACTGCGTCAACTCCGCAGTCCTTTAACAAACGGACATCCTCCGGTGTGCTGACGCCGCTCTCCGACACGAAGATCACTTCTTCCGGAACAAGGCTTCGAAGCCTTCGGCTGTTTTCCGTATCCACGGAGAAATCCTTCAGATTCCGGTTATTTACACCTAAGATCTTTGCCCCGGTTCGAAGTGCCATGTTCACTTCGGCCTCATCATGTGTTTCCACCAGTACCGAAAGGCCGAGGGACTCTGCGATGGCATGATACTCTGAAAGCTGCGTCTCGGAAAGAATGGAGCAGATCAAAAGAACCGCCGAAGCTCCCAATACCTTTGCCTCGTAGATCATATACGGATCCACCGTAAAATCCTTGCGAAGGCAGGGAATTTGAACATTTTCCGCGATTTCCCGAAGATACCGGTCGCTTCCCAAAAACCATTTCGGTTCCGTAAGGACGGAGATGGCATCCGCACCTGCCGCTTCATATTCCTTTGCAATGGACAGATATGGAAAATCCGCTGCGATCAGCCCTTTGGACGGAGAGGCTTTCTTGCATTCACAGATAAAGGAAATGCCTTCCCGCCGAAGGGCACTTAAAAAAGGAAAACTGCCCTTCGGAAGACTTTCTGCCTGTCTTCGGAGCTCAGCTTCCGAACTCCGGCTCTTTGCCATAGCCACACGTTCTTTTGCATGTTCTGCCAGTTGATCCAGTATCGTCATTTTCCTGCTTCCTCTCACTCCCGCACTGTGTCCGATGACATCATTCGTCCGACTCAGACGGACGGTTGCTATAATCGATCAGCTTGCCGAGTACCTGCAGTGCCTTGCCGGAATCGATCAGCTCCGCCGCAAGACGAATTCCTTCTTCCATGCTTTCCGCCTTGCCTGCAATGTACAGGGAAGCTCCTGCATTCAGAAGAACCGCGTCTCTCTTCGGACCCTTTTCTCCGCTGAGGATTCCGATGGTGATCTTCGCATTCTCCTCCGGCGTGCTGCCCTCCAGTTCTTTCTTGGCACACCGTGTGAAACCGAACTGTTCCGGAGTGATCACCGTAGTACGGAACCATCCGTCCCGGATTTCACAGATCTTGGTTGGGGAGGACATGGAGATCTCATCCAGCTTATCCATACCGTAAACCACCATGCCGCGTTTTACTCCCAGGCTGACCAGAACCTGAGCCAGCGGTTCGACCAGATATTCATCGTATACGCCAAGAAGCTGCATTGACGGGGTTCCGGGGTTCGTCAAAGGTCCAAGGATATTGAACACCGTACGGAATCCAAGCTCCTTTCGGATCGCTCCGACATATTTCATGGAGGTATGATATTTCTGCGCAAAGAAGAAGCACATACCCACTTCATTCAAAAGTTCCACGCAGCGCTTCGGGCTCTGCTGGATATTGACCCCCAGTGCCTCCAGGCAGTCTGCTGTACCGCATTTGGAGGAAGCCGCACGGTTTCCGTGCTTTGCCACCTTCACTCCGCCGGCTGCCGCCACCAGAGCCGATGTGGTGGAAATGTTGAAGGTATGGGCATTATCTCCACCGGTTCCCACGATCTCGAAGATCTCCATTCCGGTATCCACCCGGGTTGCATGATCCCGCATGGCAGCCGCGCAGCCTGCGATCTCATCGGTGGTCTCTGCTCTGGCGCTCTTGGTGGAAAGCGCAGACAGAAATGCGGCATTCTGTGTGGGTGAGGTCTCACCGCTCATGATCTCATTCATGACGGTGTAAGCCTCATCGTAGGAAAGGTCTTCTTTGTTTACGATTTTTACGATTGCTTCCTTGATCATTTTCATGTCCTCCTTTTTATGCGAAGCGAAGAATCTTATCCTGTCTGCTCTATGCTTCGCTCTTTTGCGCCGCTCCATACGTCACGGCTTTTTTGCTTCGCTATATCCCGGTATCAAAGGCCGAGAAAATTTGCCAGTATCTTCCGTCCATCCGGTGTCAGGATGGATTCCGGATGAAACTGTACCCCGTAGATCGGATATTCCCTATGCTCCACCGCCATCACTTCACCGTCTTCCGTTAGTGCCGTCACCTTCAGCTCCTGCGGGAGTGTATCCTGATCCGCTGCCAGGGAATGATACCTTGCCACCGGGAAATGCTCCGAAAGCCCGCGGAACAGCATGCTTTCCGTATCCGCCTTCACCACCGACTGCTTCCCGTGCATCAGCTGTTTCGCGTAGGTCACCGTTGCTCCGAAGGCTGCGCAGATTGCCTGATGGCCGAGGCAGACACCCAGTGTCGGGATCTCCCGTCCCAAAGTCCGCGCGGCTTCCACGATGATCCCGGCATCCTCCGGCCGCCCGGGTCCGGGAGAAAGAATGATCCGGTCTGGAGCCAGCTTTCGTATCTCTTCTATCGTCATCTCATCATTCCGGATCACCTTGATGTCCGGATCCAGCTCTCCGATCAGCTGAAAAAGGTTGTAGGAGAAACTGTCATAATTATCGATCAGTAAGATCATCGCACTTCCTCCTTTCCATCCCCGCTGCCATCTGCAAAGCTGTAAGCGATGCCTTCGCTTTGTTCAGGCATTCCTGATATTCCTTTTCCGGATCGGAGTCCGCCACGATGCCAGCTCCGCTTCGTACAAATACCTTGCCGTTTTTCTTATATACGATACGGATGGCGATACAGGTGTCCATATTTCCGGTGAAATCGATATATCCGATCGCTCCTCCGTAAATGCCTCGTTTGTTGCCTTCCAGCTCTTCGATCAGCTGACAGGCCCGGATCTTCGGCGCACCGGACAGAGTTCCCGCCGGAAGGACGGACTCGATGGCGTGCAGCGCATCCCTGTCTTCCCGGATCTCTCCCCGAACCGTGGAACCGATGTGCATAACA
>CAMPAX010000029.1 GCA_946633495.1 uncultured Lachnospiraceae bacterium
ATCTGTATTATCTTTGCTCCGGATATTGTCCGGATATTCAGGGATGATCCGGGTGTGGTAGAAGTGGGCAGTGCGGCACTCCGATACCAGGCGGCTACCCTTCCCCTTCTTGCGACAACGGTCATGATCAATATGATGCTGCAGTCCATCGGAAAAGGAGTGAAGGCCTCGATCACCGCATCTGCAAGGAATGGTCTCTTCTTCATTCCCGCGATCCTGATCCTGCCGGCCTTCTACGGCCTTACCGGCGTAGAAACAGCCCAGGCCGTAGCAGATGTATGCTCCCTGTGCCTTGCTATTCCACTTGCGAGGAGTGAACTGAAACGTATGTAGTATTACTATTCACGGGAATGCCCCCACAAAAAAAACGGCGCCGTGTGCTTGCACACAAGGCACCGTTTTTTTTGTGGGGGTTCCTGCGAAGCAGGAATCGAACGTATCGCAGCGGCATAGAGTGCCGAAGGCACGCCAGACGCACGAAGTGCGGATGCGCCGCTGCCGAAGCGTTCGGCCCGTGAATAGTAATCCTCACATCACTTCTTATCTTTTTCTCTTTCCCTTTTCCTCCCCTTCGGTCCATCCATATCCTCCGGAAGCAGGAAGGACAGCAGCAGTGCGATCACAAATACCACCGCCACCACGTTGGAACGGAAGATATCCTGAACCAGCATAGGCGCGGCATCCCAGATCCCGGCCTCACCGGAAGCTGTGGAGCCGATACCGATGGAAAGTGACAGAGCTGCAATGATGATATTCTTCTGGGTGAACCCGCACTGGGACAGCATGATGATCCCGGATACGAGAATCTGTCCGAACATCAGGATCGTACATCCTCCCAAAACACATTGGGGTACCGTAGAGAAGAAATAACCAATGGGAGGAAAGAAACCTGCGAGCACAAGAAGAGCTGCCCCTGTCATGATGGTGAACCGGTTTACAACCTTTGTCATTGCCACCAGTCCTACATTTTGTGAGAATGAAGTGATGGGCGGACATCCGAACAATGCGGACAGGGAGGAGGCAAAACCGTCCACCGTCAGGGCACCGGATATTTCCTTTTCTGTAGCCTTCCTTCCCAGACCACCCACGGCCAGGGCGGAAGTATCGCCGATGGTTTCCGTGGCAGACACCAGATAGATAACACATACCGACAGGATAGGACCCAACTTGAATTCAGGGGTAAAGATCAGAAAATGCGGAAGTGTTACGAGCCCGCCGTCCAGGATCCTGCTGAAATCCACCATTCCAAGACATGCGGACAGTCCGTATCCCACAAGTAAGCCTGCAAGAACCGCCAGAGAGCGAAGATATCCGCGGGTTAAAGACATCCAGACCAGACAGGTGATCAGAGTGACTCCGCCCACCAGGAGATTTTTTGGAGAACCATAATCCTCGGTATAGCCACCGCCGAAGGAACGGACGCCTACAGTGAAAAGGGAAAGACCGATGCCGCAGACGATGGTTGCGGGAACGATCGGTCGGATAAAGCGTAAGACCTTTCGGATGAGAAGACCCAGTATGCCTTCAAAAAGACCTCCGATCAGAACCGCACCGATCACGGCCGGATATCCATGGTTTGCTGCCACCACACCGAGAACAGATACAAAGGTGAAGCTGACGCCCATGACAATGGGAAGACGTGAACCAATTCTCCAAATCGGATAGAGCTGTAGCAGGGTGGCGATCCCGGCGATGAACATGGCGTCCTGGATCAGTTTCCCTAAATCATTGTCGGATATGGCAGGCCGGGCCATGGCGGCGAGGATGGTGATGGGTGTAAGATTGGCCACAAACATGGCAAGAACGTGCTGAAGACCGTAAGGGATCGCCCGCCCCAGAGGGACGCGCCCGTCAATCTTATAAATGTTCGCCATGCTGGCCGGAGCTTTTGTTTCATCGGGAGTTGCTTCAGAGTCTTTGGACATGGGTAAGGTTCCCTCCGTGTGATTCGATCCATATACCGGACATCCGGGGATTCGATCCTCGAAACAGAACCGGGTTATGGTTTTTCTTTATTCATCCTTTTCAGAGCAAAAAACAATCTCGCCGTCATCGGTCATGTGGTCGATGATGGCCAGAGATGTGACGGAGAATCCCATTTCCCGAAGCTCTCTTCCTCCGCTTTGAAATGCCTTTTCGATACAGATACCGATACCTTCCACTGAGGCGCCGGCCATCTTGCAGAGGTCTGTAAGACCCAGCATGGCATTTCCGGTGGCAAGAAAATCGTCTACGATCAGTACACGGTCGTCCGGTGTAAGATAACGTTTGGAGAGGATGACCTGATAATCC
The DNA here is from genome assembly GCA_946633495.1 of uncultured Lachnospiraceae bacterium. Lineage (GTDB taxonomy): Bacteria > Bacillota > Clostridia > Lachnospirales > Lachnospiraceae > Eubacterium_Q. The sequence goes on from CAMPAX010000029.1 coordinate 2,293, forward strand.
TTCTTATAGGTGAAGGAATGGACTTTTGCGATATAAAGGTCACTTCCGAGATTCAGACTCTGGGATTTCTTGGCGAAAAGAAGCGGAACCCCAAAGCAGCGGGCCGCCGCATAGGCGATGGCGATTCCGGAGGCTTCTATGGTCAGAACTTTTGTGATCCCGCGGTCTTTGTATTTTTCATAAAATGCCTCACCGATCTTATCCATCAGCGTGACATCGATCTGGTGATTCAGAAAACCGTCTACCTTCAGGATGTTTCCGGGATAGATGCGGCCGTCCTTTCGGATTCGTTCTTCAAGTAATTTCATGTGGCGTCTCCTTTATAAAGGTCAGTACACGGTTTTATCTTCCTGCTCCGTATACTGCCGGAAGGTCTCTATGGTTTCCTGCCGGTCCATGGGATGGAGTTCCAGGGTATCAGGTTCTTCCTTTCCTCCGGCAAGACTGCTGATATAGCGGTAGATCATGTCATCCCGGAATCCGATGGCCTCGGCGTCCTCTTTGGTATTTCCGTAATAAACAGTCCGTATGTTTGCCCATATAATGGCAGAAAGACACATGGGACACGGGTAACAGGAGGTGTAAAGGACACAGCCGGAGAGATCATGGGTATTCAGATTCTCACAGGCATTCCGGATGGCGGTTACCTCAGCGTGTGCGGTCGGGTCGTGCCATGCGATCACATGATTGGATCCTTGTCCCACCACGACACCATCTTTCACCACCACGGCTCCGAAGGGGCCTCCGACATGGGTGGCAAGGTTTTCGGCTGCAAGGTCATTTGCTATTTTCATAAATGGATTCATGGATAGATCATCCTTTCGAAAAAAGGGCCCGATACCGAAAATACGGGAGCCGCGATATAGTGTTATTGTATCTCATATGGGGCGCTCTTACAAGTATCTTTCGCCCCCGCGGGCAGGTTTGTTTTTGGTATCGTCCAATAATGCCGGTAGTTCATGTGGGATTTTTGCGATAGCAAAGAGCAGGAAGATGCGTTATTCTGAAAATGGGGTATACCGCGAGACAAAAGAACATGTATCCCGGGAGATATTTAAGCTACAAAGATCAGGAGAGCAGCGGATATGGATATTCAAAAGGTGACAATTGACACCAGTCGGTTCGGACTGGAAGGAGTAACGGAAGTGAACCGTATCCGGCTTACGCCGGCGGGATGTGCACTGGACCTTGGAGACGGAAGTGAGCGCGGCGAGTACGTGTGCCAGGATTACATCCTGCAGAAGCTGGGACGGCCCCATAGAAATATCGGTCTCATGTACACCTACTATCCCAATGATAAGGAGTGGCCGAAACGCAGCAGCGAGGCTTATCCGGAAATGGAAGTCCACGGACAGTGGGATTATCCCTATGATGATTACTTCCCTTATGGCGGCGGGATCGGAGGAAGTCCGGATGCGCAGCCTTTTCAGCAGATGAGAGATATCCGGCGTCACGGACAGGATGTGACTCTGACGCTGACGGTGGACTGCAGGATCTCGGATGAACAGATCACTGCCATCGCACGGGATCTGAAGCCCTTCGGACGGATGCGGCTTCGTGTGAATCATGAGTGCGCGGGCACCTGGTTCACCCATAACCGGAGATACAGTTATCAGGAGATCGGTGACTTTTTCGTACGCTTTTCAAAGATCGTGAAGAAGGAAGCACCGAATGTGGATATGGTTTTCTGTTCAGGGATCATTATGACGCCGGACGGAAAGCTGCCTAAGGAAGAGGAATTCCGTGAGGCTTATCGGATCGCGGATGTGTGGTCTGCGGATAAATATTTTGCTCTGCATTTCGGATGGCCCTTCGATATCTGCGAGAAAGGGGACCGGACCTTTATGGCGGAGGACCTGTCCGAATATCTGAAGAATGTGGACAGGACAGTCCGCCGTCTGATCGAGATCGGAGATGGCCGTCAGCGCCCGTTTTCCGCTTCGGAGTTCAATATCGACGGGGATGTGACCGGTCCTGTGGCTCAGGGTGAGAGTCTGCTTAGATTTGCGGATTATATGTCGAAGGAGCAGCCGGACTGGATGTACAGCCTGTCCATGTATATGTTCCGCGACCGGGGGCGGCTGGGTCTGGAGATGGAGGATCCGAACTGCCCTGATGTGGGGATCGAGCAGCCGCTGATGGAAGATTATAAGAAGGTAATGAAGATGCCTTATTTCAGACCGGGGGTCGAAACTACGGAGTCTCTTTACTCCAGGAGCCGGGAGAAAGATCCGGAGATTTCCGAGGTTAAGGAGCTTTTGCTTCGCTGGGGCGGCGCCGAGGATTCGGAAGGGATCGAAATGAAGGTGCGGATGGAAGGCACACCGGTGTTCTTCGAACTGGCCTGTCCGAAGGAGGCGAATCTTATGATCGCAGTCAATGACCGCTGGTTCTATAAGCGGCCGGGAGTGACGGTGATCGATGCCATGCCCGCCTTTTTTGCAAAGGACGCAAAGCCCGTTACTGCCGGAGAGGAGATCAGTATCCTGATCTTTGCTCCTCCCATGGACGGAGAAAATCCCCGGACGGATCGGGAGGATTGGGCTGTGAACTATTATACGGAGCTGCAGACACTTCCGAAACTCCGGGTACGTTATGAACCCTGTAAGATGGTAAGATAACCGCCGAAGCATGATAAAGAGAGAATCAAAATGAACAAGAATGACTTTGCAGAAACACCGCCCATGGGGTGGAACAGTTATGATTATTATGACACTACGGTCACAGAAGCGGATGTAAAGCGTAACGCCGATTATATGGCGGAGCATCTTGCGGAGTATGGATGGGAATATATCATCGTGGATATTCAGTGGTATGCACGCGGCGCCGGAAGTCGTCGGGATACCTATCAGTATATCCCTTTCTCAAAGCTGGAAATGGATGACTATGCCCGCCTTCAGCCGGATCCGGACAGATTTCCGTCCTCGGTGAATGGTGCAGGCTTTCAACCTCTGGCGGACTATGTGCATGGCAAAGGCCTGAAGTTCGGGATCCACATCATGCGTGGGATTCCCCGCAATGCCGCCCATGCCCATATGCCGGTACTGGGAACCGATGTCACAGCGGATGATATCGCGGATCCCTCCTCCATCTGCCGATGGAATCCGGATATGTACGGTGTAAGAGATACGGCTGCAGGACAGGCGTATTATGATTCGATCCTTGCACTCTATGCTGCCTGGGGCGTGGATTATATCAAATGCGATGATATCTGCAATACCAACGCCTATCCCCACCAGCCCTATTCCGGACGGCATGAGATCGAGATGCTTGCCGCTGCGATCCAAAAGTGCGGCCGTCCCATCGTGCTCTCTCTGTCACCGGGACCGGCACTCATCGAACAGGCATGGCATTATGAAACCTATGCAAATCTCTGGCGGATCACGGATGATCTTTGGGATCAATGGCCGCTGGTGAAGGATATGTTCCGACGCTGCGAGCTCTGGCAGAATCATGTGGCAAAGGGATGCTTCCCGGATTGTGATATGCTGCCGGTCGGTACTATGGGAAAGGGGTTCGGACATCCCTGGACCTGTAATCTGACCCGGGAGGAGCAGCGGACCATGCTGACACTCTGGTGTCTCTTCGGCTCTCCGCTGATGATCGGAAGCGAACTTCCGCTGATGGATGAGTTTACGGTATCTCTGCTGACCAACCGGGATGTGCTTTCCATGCTGACACCGGATGCGAAGCCGCATCAGATCAGAAGAACAGACGAGGAGGCTGTGTGGGAGGCCGTGAACAGCAGGACAGGAGATCATTTCCTTGCACTGTTCAATCTGTCGGATGAGAAGAGAGTGGTGGAGCAAAGGATCGATCTTTTGAAAGAGAAGAATTATGAGTCTGACTGGGTGGTGGATCGTTTCACCGATTTCTGGACCGGCGAGAGGATCCCCTGCGGGGAGGAGTGCCTTAGCATAGAGCTGGCACCCCACGATTGCATCGTGTTAAGAATATAACCAGCATAAAATAAAAAACTGCATCTTCGGGATGCAGTTTTTTATTTTATGCCTGAAATTGAAATGAGATCAGGTCAAAGTCTGAGCCCGGGAGGAAGATGAAGTTCACTTTGCCTTCTCCGCTAAATCCCTCTATGGGGAAGGTCAGCGTCTGTGTCTCCTCGGATACCGGGAATTCCACCACCTGTTTTATTACGTTGTCGCCGGCAAAGAACCGGATATGGATAGGGCTGTCGGCCTTCCTTGTACGACCGGTGATGGTAACGGCGGATACTCCCTTTGTAAAGTTCATTCCCGGGAATTCGATATCCACATTATTGCCGATGCCGTAAACGCCGTCCTCCCGTTCCACGTAAGTGTCACCGGTGATCATGCCGTGTTCAGTGGCATACAGTAGTCCGTAGGCTTTCTCCTGCTTTGTCATGCGGAAGCCGCCCAGAACAAACCCGTTCACAAACCGGAAGGTGAGGCTTCGTACGCCGCGGAGCCTCTTTTTCAGTTGGAATGTATCTTCCTGAAGCACGTTGTAATTTGACGGAACGGAGTAGGTCCCGCTGCATAGCAGTTCGGAATGCTCCGGTTCTCCGTCCCAGATCTCGATGGGTTCCTCATTCCGGAAGGAGAACAGGGACAGGTGAAGCTCGTCGGAACCGTAGTCGCCGAAATCGATGTTATCGAAGCGGATGACATTTCCATCGCCGAAATTCACGCTGCCGCGGAAGGAAAGCAATGACTCTTTGGTGCTTTCCGAGAATTCACAGCCATGCACCATGGTATAAGGATCCAGAGTGGCGGAGCCGAAACCGGTGACAGAGAATTCCAGATCCGAAAGGATCTCCGGATGGTCCTTTCCGTTGTTTGCAGTTGCTGCCAGACGGAACTTACCGTCGCTCACAGCTGTCATTCGTATGCAGCGGAAACGGTCGGGAGACGTTGTATCACCTACAGGAATGGCTTCCAGAACCACAGCCCGGCTTTCAATTCCGTCTTCGGTGACCGCCTTAAACTGAACATCCGAATAGGAGGCATTCTTCGGCTCGATCCGTGCTGTGAGTACAGCGGACGGCTGCTGTTGGGTCAGCGTGGATCCCACCAGAGATGCCGGCTCACAGGTAAGAGTCAGCTTGCGGATGGGAATCTCCGCTTCCGGATCGGATACGGAGGCACCCTTGCTGCCGCATGCCTTTGATGTATCTGGTGCATCGGAAGCTGCGCAGCAGCCGGGGAGCACCCGGTTCTCCGAAACGGAATAGCCACAGGAGATTCCGTCTCTTGCCGGAGAAGGTACGGCAGGAAAGGCAAGCTCTGCCGGTGTAAGTCCGGGAGAGGTGACGGTAACGGTCACTTCCCCGGCGTCCCGGGTTGCGGCAAGGATCGCCAAAAGCTTCCCGGAGAAAAGCTTGCGGGAATTGCATTTATATTCGTCGTAGTCCGTACTGTCGCCGTTATCCAGCCCCACAATGCGAGCCGGACCGGATACGCTGACATGCATACGGTTTCTTGCATTTCGGACTTCCTGTCCAAAGGCGTCCAGAACGGAAATCTGCAGAAACTGCAGATCCTCCCCGTCGGCCTTTAGAGAACCGTATTCCGGGGTAAGGCGGATGGATACCGGATTATGGAAGCTGCAGGTTTCATCCGTGGCGATGACATTTCCGTCAGAATCATATGCCTCGGCATACAGCGTTCCGGGCTGGTAGGGCAGCCGGAAATGTGCCGAATAATCCTGGTCATGCTGTTGGTCGAGACACTTTTCTCCCACCAGGATGCGGGAGGCGGATATCCGGGAGGCAGACGGTGCATCGTCTCTTTCCGCCGCAGGGAGCTCCAAAGAAGAATAAACGGATTCCGCCGCAGGAGGCTCCGAAGAAGAAAAAGCGGATCCCGCTGCTGCTTCGGAAGACGGATCCCCCGGGATCTTTGGCGTATAGTACAGTGCCACACGAGGGGCATTGGAGTATAATTCCACATCGATCATCTGCCCCGGATTGAAATCCCAATAGGGAGAGATATGCACGAAGGGATCCTTCTCTCGGGGAACCCAGCCGGCTTTGATGATGTAGGCGGTGTCCTTGAAGAAGCCTGCGGTGTCGATATGTCCGAAGAAGGAATTCTTCGAGAAATAGGGCGTAGGCTCCCCGATGTAATCCCAGCCGGTCCAGATGTACTGTCCGGCGGAGAAGGGACGGTCCCGGTCATCGGTGATGAAACGATGAACGCTTTTGGCTCCCCAGTTGGTGGAGCAGTTGTCCAGGGAGGAGCACTGCTGATCCTCGTATGTAAGCAGACGGTTGCTCTTCGGAAAATGGTAGATCCCCCGGCTCTGTACCGTGGATGCCGTCTCACTGCCATAGATGCACCAGTGCGGAAACTTCTCATGGTGCTCGTCATAGACAGATTCCAGATAGTTGTAGCCGGAGAGCTCAAAGACATCCTGGATCTTCTGGGCGTTCTCCCAGGCCACGAAATTCGAAGCGATGGTATGATAGGCGTTATGCCGCGGGTCGTGCTTTCTGACAGCCTTTACCAGCCGCTCGGCAATGGCTGTTGCAGAGAGATTGTTGGTGTCCGGAATCTCATTTCCGCAGGACCACATGATGACAGAGGGATGGTTCCGGTCCCGACGGATCCAGGATTCAACGTCCCGTTCCACCCATTCATGGAAGAAGATACCGTAATCATTCTCCGTCTTCGGAATCTCCCACATATCGAAGGCATCGGAATTGATGAGGATCCCCATCTCATCCGCCAGCTCCATCAGCCCCACAGCCGGGGGATTGTGACTTGTGCGGATGGAATTGACTCCGATCTCCTTCAGTTTCTCGATCTGCCGGCGGGCAGCCTTCCTGTTAAATGCCGCACCCAGTGCCCCAAGGTCGTGGTGCATGCAGGCCCCATGGATCTTCACATGCCGCCCGTTCAGGAAGAAGCCTTCATCGGGCGTGAAGGAAATGGTGCGAAGACCGATTCTTTGTGTCACGGTATCAACAACGGTTCCCTGACAGGCCAAGGAGGTTTCCAGCGTGTAGAGATATGGATTTTCCGTATCCCAGAGAATGGCATTATCTATGGTCAGGATCTGGGTATTGATCTTTGGATCTGTTTCATGGGACGGACCCGGCCCCGGCAGAGGATCCGGAACAGCCAAAGTTTCGGTTCCGGACATGGAAGCATGGAGAATCTGCCGGGATTTGGAGGCGGCAACAGCCTTACCCTCTGCATCCCGGAGGGTATGAAGTATCTCGCATTCGGCTTCTTCCAAAGAGGAGGAGACGGCTTCGGTATCGATGGTGATGTGAAAGCGCGTTCCGGGAAATGCATCGGACCCGGTACCCTCCGGCTCCGCGTGAACATAAACCCCTCCCTCCGGGATCCGGATCATGTCCTTTTCCAACAGCCACACATCCCGAAAGATCCCGGCTCCGGAATACCAGCGGGTGTTGGGATTACGGTAATCCACGTGGACCAGAAGATCATTTTCACCGTCTCTCTGATATGGAGTGAGGTCCACCTCGAAAGAGGTATAGCCATAAGGCCAGAAGAAGATCTTCTGACCGTTCAGAAAGACGGTTGTCCTCATATATACGCCTTCAAAGAAAATGGAATTATGCCGGGATGCATCCAGCGTAAGTGTCCGCCGGTACAGACCGACGGAAGAGCGGTAGAGATCCTTCACATTCGTGATCATCCAGTCATGAGGAAGGTCAACCGGTTGAAGGAGAGGACATTTTGCAGCGTCGTCTCCGTTTTGGAACAGGATATCGGCTTCGGTGCCGGGGGGACATTCCGCAAAGGTCCATAGATCATTGATCAGAGTTCGCATATTCATACCTCACAGAGTGAACGGACAGGTTCCGTCAGGGATCGCCATAGATTTTTTTCGATCCGTAGTTTCATATCTATTTTATGATGCTGGGGTCAAAAGGTATTTTGCCCCCAGCTGATGATCCGCAGCACGCACACTACGTGTGCAATGTGCTGCGGGAACACTCACGGCTCTCGTCATTTTTCTGTGAAAAATGACTACGCCATTCGTGTTCGGCGGGTCAATTAAGGTCTCAAGCGACCGCGCAAGCGCGTCGCTCGAACCTTTTGACCCTATCATCATTTTATCCGTAAGATGCGGATTGGTCTACATGGTTTATTTGAAAAAATGTGCCGGAATTCCGGGAGAAACGAAGTTTTTACCGCATCCGGTGAGAAAAGATTGCATGGAAATACGATATATAGTAGAATAAATTTGGTACGGTATGCTTAAAATACTGTCCGGTTCGTTCTTGGAGCCGATGGTACCCTGCACGGTTATGAGGAAAAGCTATGAAAAGATATAGATATAATCCGGTTGAACGCGCATTTCTGGAGAATAGTGTGATCCCATGTGCGGTATACCAGTATGTTGATGAAAGAGTTGTGACACTGGTCTTATCCAAAGGATTTCTCGATCTTTTTGAATTGGAGGAAGGGGAAGAGGCCTATGCGTTGATGGATAATGACATGTACCGCCTTTCTCATCCGGATGACATTCCGAGGATCAAAGAAGTCGCCACTTCGTTCGCAGAGGAAAGAAGCGGGTATAATGTGGTCTATCGTTCCAGAAAGAACGGTGAATATCATATCATTCATGCCTTTGGACAGCATTTCTATCCGGAGCCCGGTGTACGCCTGGCCATGGTCTGGTACGTGGATGAAGGATTATATGTGGGATACGACGTCATGCATGATGATTCTCTGACAAAGAATTACAGTATCTCTTTGTTCGAATCCACGCTGAACAGGAAGGCAAATTATGATTTTCTGACAGGTCTGCCCAACATGACCTATTTTTATGAGCTTGCGAAAAACAGGAGAGTGAAAGCCTATGAGGATTCGAAGCACTGTTCCATGTGTTATGCGAATCTGAACGGCATGAGCCATTACAATAAAAAGTTCGGTTTTTCGGAAGGCGATAAGCTTCTCCGACTCTTTGCGGATCTCCTTATTAAGTATTTCGGAAATGAGAATTCCTGCAGGATCGCACAGGACAGTTTCGCATTCTTTGTGCCGTCGGATCATCTGGAGAGAAATCTGGACAGCATGTTTATGGAGTATGAGGTAATGACCGGGAAACGCGGTGCTTCCATCCGTGTAGGGATCTATCCGGATACCATGGGAGTCGTTGAGACAAGCCTTGCCTGTGACCGGGCAAAGTATGCATGCAATACCATCCGGGATTCCAGACGTTCTGCTTATGTCAGATATGATAAGACCATGCAGGAGAGAGAGGCTATCCGGCAGTACGTGATCGATCATCTGGATCAGGCATTGGAGGAAGGCTGGATCCGGGCCTACTACCAGCCCATTGTCCGCACGGCAACGGGACAGGTATGTGATGAAGAGGCACTGGCCCGGTGGATCGATCCCGTCAAGGGAATGCTGTCTCCGGCAGACTTTATCCCGCTGCTGGAGGATGCCGGGCTGATCTATAAAGTGGATCTGTATATGGTGGATCAGATTCTGAAGAAGATGAAAACCCAGAGTGAGGCAGGGCTTTACGTGGTACCAACCTCCGTGAACCTGTCCCGGACAGATTTTGATGCCTGTGATATGGTGAACGAGATCTGCAGTAAGGTGGATGCTGCGGGGCTCAGCAGGAAGCTGCTGACCATAGAGATCACGGAAAGTGTGGTCGGGAGCGATTTTGATTTCATGAAGAAGCAGGTGGAACGGTTTCGAAGCCTGGGATTCCAGATTTGGATGGACGATTTCGGAAGCGGTTACTCCTCTCTGGATGTGCTTCAGAGTATCCATTTTGATGTGATCAAGCTGGATATGCGTTTTATGAAGCAGTTTGACAATGATGAGAAGAGCAGGGTGATCATCACCGAGCTGATGAAAATGGCCTTTGGTCTCGGCATCGAGACGGTATCCGAAGGTGTGGAACGTGTGGATCAGGTGGAATTCCTTGCAGAGGTTGGCTGTACCAAAATCCAGGGATATTACTACTGTAAGCCCATCTCGTCGGATGAGGTCTTCCGAAGATATGAGGAAGGGCGTCAGATCGGATTCGAGAATCCGGAGGAATCAGATTATTATTCGGCCATCGGAAAGATCAATCTGTATGATCCTTCTGCCGCGGTCAGTGAAGAACGAAGAGCGGGAAACCGGTATTTCGATACACTTCCCATGGCGATCCTCGGGATCCGGGATGAGGAAATGAGTCTGCTTCGCTGTAACAACTCCTACCGTGAGTTTATGGAACAGACCTTTGGAAGTATCAGCCTGTACAGGGAGGCTCGGGTACCGAACTTCCGTGACGGAACGGGTGTTGGATTTGCCAGGGCCATCCGGCAGTGTGCAAAGGATGGAAAACGGGCCTTTATCGAAGAAAGGATCCAAAATGATACCACGATCCATGCGCTGGTCCGTCGGATCGCTTCCAACCCCGTTACCGGAGTCACTGCCTGTAACGTGATCGTGCTCGGAATCATTAAGGATACCGGGCAGGGAGTGACCTACGCGGATATTGCCAACAGTTTGTCGTCCGATTATATCTTCTTGTATTATGTAAACCTAAAAGAAGAGACATTTACGGAATACAAACCGGATCCTGCCGGGACGGAACTGACGGTAGAACGGCATGGAACGGATTTCTTCAGTGCCAGTCTCAGGGATGCAAAAGGTGTGATCGATCCGAAGGATCTTGAGCGCTTTACCTCCACATTTACAAAAGAAAATGTGCTCCGGTCTCTGGATGAAAACGGGGCATTTACCATCACCTATCGTCTGCTGATCGGTGAGCCTTCGGTCTATGTTCATTTGAAGGCCGTTCGGATGAGCCGCGACAAGGATCATATCATCATTGGTGTCAGCAACATCGAGGCGCAGATGAAGACACAGATGAAGATGAGAAAGCTGCAGGAGGAGAAGGTCAACTTTGCCAGACTTTCCGCCTTGTCAGGAAATGCCATCTGCATATATTTCGTGAATCCGGAAACCGAAGAATTCATTGAATATGCCGCAACTTCGGACTATAAAGGCCTGAATACGGCGAATAAAGGTGAGAATTTCTTCCAAAAATCAAGAGAGAAGAGTAAACTGGCAGTACATCCGGATGATCAGGTTCTTTTTGATACTTTGTTTACAAAGGAGAAGGTGCTGGAGGAGATCAAGGCGAACGGCCTGTTCATTACCAGTTATCGTCTGATGCTCGACGGACAACCGCGCTATGTGACGCTTCAGGGCGGACTGGTGGATGAGAACGAAGGCCAGAGACTTATCATAGCCATAACTGATGTTGATGCCCAGGTTCGAAGAGATCAGCAGTTCCGGAAGAAGGAAGAATAGCAGCAGGCTTTATTTCACAAAACAATATGATCATAAAAAAGGGTCCGCCCTTCCATGTGTTGTGGAAGGACGGGCCTTTTTCTCATTGTGCAAAGGAGCGGTCAGTGGGTTTTAGCCGTTAAAGCCTTCCCTTGCGGCATATGTCGTATGAAGCAGCTTGTGGGCCTTATGGGAATTCGGGGCTCCCAGGAACTTGTCATACAGCTCGATGATCTGCGGGTTATTGTGGGACTGACGTACCGTCTGCCGCTCATCCTCAGAGTAGAGAGCCTTCGCACGTTTCTCCTTGTAGGTGTCGATGATATCATCATCTTCATTCGGAAGGAAGCAGGGCCGTACATATGGTTGTCCGCCGCCGTTGATACATCCGCCGGGGCAGCCCATGATCTCGATGAAATGATATTTGGACTTGCCCTCCCGGATCTCGTCCAAAAGGATCTTTGCGGACTTCATGCCGGATGCGACAGCGACATTGATGACGGTTCCGTTGATATCCAGGGATGCTTCACGGATGCCTGCCTCATGACCGCGCACCTCGGTAAATGAAATGGCTTCATGTTCTTTTCCGGTCAGTTTGAAGTAAACTGTCCTGAGTGCTGCTTCCATAACGCCGCCGGTCACGCCGAAGATCACTCCTGCACCGGAGTAATCGCCCATGATATCCGGATCCCAGTCTTCCTCCGGGAGACGGGTGAAGATGATACCGCTTCGCTTGATCATTTTCGCAAGCTCACGGGTGGTGATGACTGCATCCACATCCGGGAGTCCGTTTACCTGAAGCTGTTCACGCTGACGTTCGAATTTCTTCGCAACACAGGGCATAACGGATACAACGAAGATATCCTTGGGATCGATGCCCTTTTGTTCTGCCCAGTAGGATTTGAGGATGGCTCCCTGCATCTCGTGGGGAGACTTGCAGGAGGACAGATTTCGAAGAAGATCCTCGTAATTGTACTCGGCGTAGTTGATCCAGCCCGGAGAGCAGGAGGTGATCATCGGAAGGATGCCGCCGTTCTGGATCCGGCTCAGGAGTTCATGGCCTTCCTCCATGATGGTAAGGTCGGCACCGAAGTTTACGTCATATACTCTCTCAAATCCGAGACGGCGAAGGGCTGCGATCATTTTGCCGGTGACCGCTGTGCCGACAGGATATCCGAATTCCTCACCCAGAGCGGCGCGGACTGCCGGAGCTACCTGAACGATCACGTGCTTGCCGGAGCGCATGGCTTCGTCCACAAGATCGATCTCTGAATGTTCCATAAGAGCACCGGTGGGGCAGACGTTGACGCACTGACCGCACTGGATACAGGGGGAATCTGCGAAGCTTCGGTTTTCCGCAGGGGAAACCACAGTGTTGAAACCACGATTCTCAAATCCCAGGATTCCCAGACCGTGTGCGTTCTGGCAGCGAGCCACGCAGCGGCCGCAGAGGATACATTTGGAAGTGTCCCGAACCAGCGCCGGAGCCAGACGGTCGATAAAGGTTTTGCTGTGAATTCCGGCGAAAGCATCGTCTCTTGCACCGGTAAGCTTTGCCACATGCAGCAGTTCGCAGTATTCATTCTTCTCGCACTGCTGGCAGTTTTTATTGTGATTGGAGAGCAGAAGTTCCACGCTCTCACGCCGTGCCTCTACGGCAGCGGGAGAGGAGATGCGTACCTCCATGCCCTCGGATACCGGATAAACGCAGCTGGCTACCAGACCTCTGGCGCCGGTTGCTTCTACCAGGCAGACACGGCATGAGCCGAGATTGCACTCGCCGTGGTTGAAGGTGCAGAGCGAGGGGATCTCGTATCCGCAGGACTTTGCAGCCTCCAGTATGGTCATGCCTTCCTCTACCTCGTAGGGAATGCCTTCGATTTTGATATTGATCTTTGCCATAGTCTTGTCCTCCCTCCCTTACTGCTTGGAAATCGCACGCATACGGCAGGTGCTGATGCAGGCGCCGCACTTGATGCACTTCGAAGTGTCGATGGTGTAGGAGGGGAGCTTATGGCCTTCCGGTGTATAGTCCGTCTTGTGGATGGCATTTACCGGACAGCCCTTTGCGCAAAGGCCGCAGCCCACGCATTTGTTCTTGTCGATCACGTACTCCATCAGGTTCTTGCAGACATGTGACGGGCACTTCTTGTCCCGGATATGTGCGATGTATTCATCCCGGAAATGCTTCAGCGTGGAAGTGACGGGATTCGCCGCCGTCTGTCCCAGCGCACAGAGAGAGTTGGTCTTTACGGTCTTTGCCAGCTCCTCCAGCTGATCCAGGTCTTTCATGGTTCCCTTGCCTTCGGTGATCCGGGTCAGAATCTCAAGCATACGCTTGGTGCCGATCCGGCAGGGGGAGCATTTTCCGCAGGACTCGTCGCAGATGAACTCCATGTAGAACTTGGCCACGTCCACCATGC
>CAMPAX010000030.1 GCA_946633495.1 uncultured Lachnospiraceae bacterium
TTGACCCGCCGAACACGAATGGCGTAGTCATTTTTCACAGAAAAATGACGAGAGCCGTGAGTGTTCCCGCAGCACATTGCACACGTAGTGTGCGTGCTGCGGATCATCAGCTGGGGGCAAAATACCTTTTGACCCCAGCATCAGTATATTGAATCAAAACAGATGCAGGATAAATGAAATGAGGACGATATGAAGGCGATAGTGGAACAGTACGCGAAGGGTGAATTTCGGATCGACCGGCCGGACGTACACATCTCAAAACAGAGTTTCAAGCTGAATATCGAAGCGGGAACCGTCTACGAAGGGGAATTTACGGTGGAGAGCAGAAACCGGTTCCCGATCAAGGGTATGGTCTATGACAGCCGCTATCTGCTTCGGTTTGAGAGTCACAGCTTTATCAGCCGGCGCTTTGAGGTTCGGTATTCTTTTGATGCAACCTGTCTGGAGGCCGGACAGAACTTCCGTGGACACATAAATGTGATCACTGACGGAGGGGAATTCCGTCTGCCCTACGATATCAGTATTGTACCGCCCTGTGTTACCAGCGGCAGTGAACGGATCGACGACCTGTTCAAGTTTGCGGCGCTGGCAGAGCGGAACTGGGCGGAAGCAACCCGTCTCTTTATGAGTGATGAGTTCCGCAGGACCTTTATCAACCGTGAACCGCATTTAAAGCAGATCTATGAAAGCCTTCTGGACAGCCGTTCCGTAGAACAGGCCATGGAAGAGTTCCTGGTGCTGGTACATAAGAAACGGACAGTGACACTTTCCACGGATAAAGCAAAGCTGGAGCTGGTGATGCCCGGCGAGACCGAGATCATTACCGTAAAGCTGACCAAGAATACCTGGGGCTATACCCGCTCGGAGATCCGAAGCAACGCGGAATTTATCATCCCTGCGAAAAAGACCATCACGGCAGCGGATTTTGTGGCGAATACCTGTGAGCTTCAGGTCTATATCTCGCCGGAACATGTGCCGGACGGGGAGAACAGCGGCAAACTGATCCTGGAGAATATCTACCAGAAGATCGAGATCGATATCCATCTGGCCCGTCCGCAGCAGCGGCGTGTAAATCAGGAAAGCCGTCTTAAGGAACAGGAATATAAGCAATGCAGGATCAATCTGACCCAGGCCTATCTGGATTTCCGTATGGACCGGATCGGACTGGATGAATATGTGTCGGATACCATAGAAGCCCTGAATGTGCTGATGGAGATGGAGCCGGAGGAAGATATGTACCGGCTGGCAGTCATGCACATGAACATCCTGAAGGGGGACTTCTCCCGGGTGGAGCAGGAGTTCCTCCGGATCGATGCGGACGTGGACCGAAGCCTCATGACCAATCAGGAGAAGTGCTATTACAGCTATCTGAAGGCCATGATGCTCCGGGATGAGGAGACCATCGAGAAGACCGCAAATATGCTGCGCCGGAACTACCGGACCCAGGAGCCGAAGATGTTTTATTTCTGGCTGCTGCTTTTTGTGGATCCGGTCTATAACGAGGATAAGGGGGCTCTGTACCGGGAGCTTTCGGAAATGTACGAGGAGGGCGAGAACAGCCCCATCATTTACTTTGAGCTCTGCGATATCCTGAATGCAAACCCGCTGATGCTGAAGCGGCTGACACCCTTCGAGATCACGGCCATCAAATGGGGGATGCGGCATGATTACATTTCCGATGATGTCCTGAACGAGTTTGTAAAGCTGGCAGGAAGGAATAAGGAATTCAACAAGCAGATCTTTGATGTGCTGAGATCCATTTACGATAAGAATGAAGAGGAGCTCCGGCGTCAGCGGCTGCAGCAGGAGTATAAAGCCAGTGTTCCGCCGGAAGAGGAGAAGGACGAGGAGAAGGTTCCGTCTTCTGTTCTGGGCTCTGATCCGGAGATGGAGGACGGCCTCTATGACGGGGACGATTTTGTCTTCGCCGGTTTCGATGAGGAGAAGGAAGAGGAAAAAATACCCGAGGACCCGGAGAAACCGGGAAACCGGGGCGAAGAAGGCTTCAGCGTCAATGCGCCTGACGATCCTTTACGTCTTTCCAGTGAGGGCGAGGCCTATGACCGGGAAGAAGAGAAGCTGGACAAGGTGATTCAACAGTCCTTCGATGACAAGTTTGATGAGACCATGGCCAGAGAAGAGGAAGAACGTCTCCTCAAAAAGGAGAATGAAAATGTCGGAGTTCTTGGCTCCATCTGCTCCATGCTGATCTCAGCCAATATGCTGGACACACGCTATCACCGGTTCTACAAGGCGGCGGTGCTCCGGTCCCTGAAGTTCATCGGACTGAACGAATGCTATATCCGAAGCATGGACCGCTCTCGCTATGAACTGATCCCGGCGTCGGTACTGATGTACCTGAATTATAAGAATACCCTGAATGAAGATGAGCTGGCTTATCTTTATGCAAATGTTATTTACAACAAGAATGAGCATATGAAGATCTACCATGAATATGCCCCCACCATGGAGGATTTCATGGAGAACATGATCATGAAGGGGAAGGTAAATGATGACCTGACCGTGATCTATGATGAGTTCCTGGAACCGGAATCCGTAAGCTCCCTTTTTGCCGGGAAGCTGATCAATATCATCTTCCGGCGGAAGCTGGTGTGCTACAACAAGAACGTCCGGGCAGTCATCGTGAGCCACGGGGAGCTCTCAAAGGTACAGCATGTGCCGCTGGTGGACGGAGAGGCATATGTGGAGATCCTGTCGGACAATGCCACCATTATCTTCGAGGATAAGGACGGCAACCGATACGCGGGGTCCATCCCTTACCATTTCGAACGGATCGTGGATGAGAAGGCGTACATCCCCATTTGCAGGGAATACAGCCCAAGAGATTACCGGGTTCTGCTGTTCAATTACGAGAGCATCGGCGAATTCACCTATAAAAATGCAAAAGAGGTGAATGCCGCGCGGGAGATCATCAACTGTGAGGAGATCTCCGATGACTATAAGCAGCAGGCCTGCCTGAATATCATCGAGTACTACCATGAGAATCTGGATACGGATGTGCTGATCAAGTATCTGCAGCGGCTGGATATCGAATATCTGACGCATGCAAATGCCCGGACCATCATCACGTATCTCATCGATATGAACCTGTTCGACAAGGCATTTGAAGCTGTTAAGTTGTATGGCTTTAATGAGCTGGATGTGCGGGAGCTGAACCGACTGGCGGATTACGGTGTTCAGGATTCCGAGGGATTCCTGAATGAGAATCTGATGTCGATCTGTCTGAATCTGTACAAGACAGGTACGGTCAATGCCAATATCCTGACCTATATGGCCATGAATTTCAACGGTTCCATCGATGAACTGTCGGGACTTTTCAAGTTGGCGAAGGCGAAGGTCAGCGATGTGGGACTTCTGGCGGAGAATACACTGGCGCAGATGATGTTTGCCGGGGAGCACATGGAGTATATCTATGACATTTTTGCCACCTATTACGGCGGTCGAAGCCGGGGACTGGTGGTGAAGGCGTTCCTTCGTTTAGCTGCGCATAATTATCTCATCAAGGATATGCAGGTGCCGAACTACATTTTTGAGGCTCTTTATTCCGAGATCCAGAAGGGAAACATCGATGATGAGATCTCCTCCATGGCGTTGCTGCTTTACTTCAGCCGCCTGGAGCGATATACCAACGAGCAGAAGAAATGGATCACCGATACGGCACTTCGGTTTGTGGATGCCGGTAAGATACTGCCCTTTTACAAGAGCTTTGCGTCCTTCCTGTCCCTGCCTCAGGATGTGTTCCTGAAGACGTATCTTGTGTACAAGACGGAAGACAGAAGGCAGGTATTCGTGCGCTACAGTACCGGTACCGGAAGCCGGGCGCATGAGATGACCAAGGTTCACCGGATGGAAGAGGTGGTCAGCGGTCTCTTCGTGATGGAATTCGTGGTCTTCCACGGAGAGCGGCTGGTATACCAGATTGAAGATGATCCTGAAGGAAATGCGCAGATCGTGGAAAGCGAGGTCCTTAAGAAGAAATCCTACAACAAGCAGGATCTGAACCGCTTCGAGATGATCAACAGCATGCTGGTTAAGCAGGAAATGCGGAAGGACCGGGAGCTGCTGGAGGATCTGGATGTATATATCAATACCGTGCATCTCTTCGAGGAGAATCTGACGCTTCTGTAAGATCGCGCCGGGAATTGGCGTGGTAAATCGCAATAAATCGCATGGCGAGGCGTATCGGGAGACAGGGGGCCTTCACGACACGGAAGGATTGTGTCAGGTATATCATAGAGTAAGCATTACACTGATTTTAGAACTGAGGAATGAGATATGGCAGACGCATTTTATATCGGAATGGACTTATGTTCGGATTTCACGCAACTGTCGTACTATAACGACATCACGCGGGAACCGGAATCCGTCAGCCAATTGAATAACAAAGAAACCTACCTCATGCCGAATATCCTTTTTTACAGTACGGATACCGGCCACTGGTATGTAGGCGGCGAAGCCTCTGAGGCACGTTTCAATGAAGACGGCATGATCATCGACGGGATCTTCGAGAACCTGGAGAGCAAGGATAAGATCACCGTGGAAGGAGAGGAGTATACCTATCCGGAGCTTTTCGTGAAAATGGTGAAGCTCCACATCGATTCCTTCCTGTACCGTTACGAGGATGCAACCATCCGCAAGCTGGTGATCAGCATCCCGGAGTACAGCAACCGGATCTATACGCTGCTGTCCGGGCTTTACAAGGTGATGGAGGTGCCGGAGGATACCATCGAGATCACAAGTCATCTGGACAGCGGACTGTTCTATATCTTCAATCAGGAACAGGGACTGTGGATCAATTCCGTGGCGCTGTATGACTATAATGCAGACGGGCTGAACTACTACCGCATCGATATCGCCAGGAACAAGACGCCGAAGCTGGTATCGGTGACCCATGAGGATTATTCCTCCCAGATGTCGCTGTCCCGTTACGGAAATGATACCTACCAGATGGATGTGGATTTCGCGAAGATCGCAGATTATGAGATGAAGAAGGCTTACATCTCCTCCGTCTATCTGACCGGCGTCGGCTTCACCAACAAATGGATGAAGAAGTCCACCAACGTGCTTTGTCAGGGGCGCCGGGTCTTTGTGGGGCAGAACATTTACACAAAGGGTGCGTGCTACCGGGCAGTGGGTGGCGAATATAAAGAGTTTTACGACCAGTTCTTCGTGGAGACCAGGGAAAATGTTCTCTTCGACGTGGGCATTTCCCTGGAGGACGAGAAGGACACCTTTGTACCCATCGTGAACGGCGGAAAGCAGTGGTATAACATCCACGGCCGGATCCATGTGATCCTGGATGATACGGATACCATCACACTGGTATATAAGAGCCGTCACACCGAAGAAGAGAAAAGAGAAGTGGTGAAGATTCACGGCATTCCGAAGCGGCCGAATAAGACCACGAAGCTGTCGCTGGAGGTGGAATTCGAGAATCCCACGGACGGCGCGGTGATCATCCGGGATCTGGGCTTCGGCAAGCTCTTCCCTACCACGAATAAGATCTACCGAAAGGAATTCTCGATCGTATGGGAGGACTGACCGGATACGGACTTAGAGGCAGAAACCTTAAGACGGGAGACTGGTATCAATGGGAAAGATAATCGTATGTTCTTCAAAACAGGCAGAAACGCCCTTTACCTTCCTGAATACGAAGGTAGAGATCTATACCTATGAGGAACTTTGCTTCTATATTTATAATAACACAGTCCTTATCTCGAAGACGGCCCTGTCGGATAAGCTCTGGGACTGGATCCGGGAAGAATTAAATATGCCGCAGCTGGCAGACCGGCTGGTGGGGCTGGCAAATAAGACCACCTTCGTACAGGATCTTCTGGTGGAGATTTTGAATGCGGGTGATTATTATACGCCGGAAGAGGTGAAGACCTACGCGGCAGCATGGCAGAAATACAGAAAGCTCTCACCGCTGCAGAGGGAGAAGCTGAAGGCGGACGGGTATCTTGGGTATCGCAGATTTATCCGGGCGTCCATCATTTACGACAGCATCATCGAACAGGAGGATGAGATCCAGGATAAGGAGTTCCTTGGAAATGTCTATCACAACCGGGCAGTGGCGGCAGCCAACAACCTGGATACCGATGACGCAAAGATGTTCTTCCTGAAGGCTTATGATCTCAACAACAATCAGGAATCCCTGAAAGGGTATTTCTATGTGGTGTCCGCCACGGAGGATATCACCACACTCCGCAGTGAGGTCCATAAAATGGGGCTCTCCGAGCATTATTTCGAGGATATCATGATGGAGATCGGCGATTCCAAGGATGATGTCAGGGAGATGACCATTTATGCCATGCTGCAGAGGGCCATTTATAACAAGATGCATAAGGATATGACCGATTACGACAAGCGTATGGATATCATCCTTGCACAGCTGAAGGACGAGTTCAGAGACCAGATCGTATAGCTTAGGAGAGGGAAAATGACGAGCGGCAGACGACTGCGAAGTAAAATGAAATATGTGATCCTGGTGCCGATCCTTCTGGCAATTCTGCTATTGGGAGTCTGCATCATGTTCTTCGGACTGGAAAGCCGGGAAACCCTGGTGGCAGCGGCGGTACTGGGTGTCTACATCCTGGTGGTTATTTTTGCCTATGTCCGGCTCATGCCCATCGTCTCGGCGTCCATTGTGGATTATTCGCTGGAGCAGGGAAAGGTTCAAAAAGAGCTGCTGCATGGGCTGGCAGTGCCCTATGCGCTTCTGGATACGGATGGAAAGATCCTTTGGGCAAATGCCATGTTTTACCGGACCATCGAAGTGAGCGAGAAGAAGCTGCTCCGTCAGAGGGTGGATACCTATCTGCCGGATATCACTCCCGAAGTTCTGGATGAAATCGAAGGCGAATTTCGGATGGATGTCGTTGCGGAAGACCGGCAGTATAATGCCGTGATCCGAAGAGTGGATCTCTCCACGGCGTTTGATGAGGACAGGACGGAACGGCGCGGCGATGACGTGGTGATCGTTCTGTATTTGTTTGATGTAACCAATGAACGACGGCTGGAGCAGGAAAATTACGATCAGAAGATGATCGCCGGTCTGATCTATATTGACAATTACGATGAGGTAATGAATACCCTGGAAGAGGTGAAGCATTCGCTGCTCACCGCTTTGGTGGACAGAAAGATCAATCTGTATCTTTCCAATCTGGATGCGGTCGTAAGACGGCTTGAGAATGATAAGTATCTTTTCGTCTTCCGGCAGAAATATATGGAGACGATGCAGGAAGATCAATTCTCTCTGCTGGATGGCGTGAAGAGCGTAAATGTTGGAAATGAGATCCCGGTAACCTTGTCCGTCGGCATTGGTACCGCCAGGGAAAGCTTTATCGAAGCATTTGAAAATGCCAAGGTAGCCATCGGACTCTCCCTTGGCCGCGGCGGTGATCAGGTGGCGGTAAAAGACGGTGAACAGGTGACCTATTACGGCGGTAAGAGTACCGGAACGGAAAAACAGACGCGTGTGAAGGCCCGTGTAAAAGCACAGGCATTTGAAGAACTGCTGGCAAATAAAGAGAAAGTTCTGATCATGGCGCATAAGCGCCCGGATGCAGATGCTTTTGGTTCCTCCATCGGAATCTGGCGGCTGGTAACAACTCTCGGGAAGAAAGCGTATGTGGTCCTGAACGAAGACACGGAGGCGATCCGTCCGTTAGTCAATTCCTTCCGCGCGGGGAACCAGAACAATGACATGCTCATTCCCAGCGGGCGTGCTCTCAGCATGGTGGATGAAAGCACCATGCTGGTGGTCTGTGACGTGAACCGCCCGAGCATGACGGCGTGTGAGGAACTGCTTTCCATGGTTTCCACGGTGGTGGTTTTCGATCACCATCGTCAGTCCAACGAACCCATTGAAAATGCAACTCTGTCCTATATCGAGACCTACGCTTCTTCGGCCTGCGAGATGATCACGGAAATGTTCCAGTATATCTCGGCAAAACCGAAGATCCGGCCGGTGGAGGCGGATGCCATGTATGCCGGGATCCTGATCGATACGGATAATTTCCTGAATAAAACCGGTGTCAGGACCTTTGATGCGGCCTCTTATCTTCGGAAGAGCGGCGCGGATATCACCCGCGTCCGGAAGATGTTCCGAAGCAGTCTCGTGTCCATGAAGGAACGGGCACAGGGTATCAGCAACGCCGAGATCTTCATGGGCTGTTATGCCCTTTCCTATGTGGAACCGGATCCTGACAGCTTAGACGCGCCTACGGTTCCCGTAGCCAAGGCTGCAAATGAACTCCTGAACGTGGAGGATGTGAAGGCGTCCTTTGTGGTCACGGAATCCGCAGACGGGACATTGTATGTTTCCGCACGTTCCATCGGTGATGTGAACGTTCAGGTTGTGCTGGAAAAGTTTAACGGAGGCGGCCATGCCACTGTTGCGGGTGCACAGCTGAAGGATGTATCGAAGGAAGAATTCTTCACCCGGTTAAAGCAGGTGCTGAAGGAAATGACTGCTTCCGGCAGAGTATAAGAAGTGAAATTGCCAAAGAACGGATGGTGATGAACCGTTCGTATGATTTAAAGTAATAACAAGAAGGAGAACCTGACATGAAAGTAATCTTACTGCAGGATGTAAAGTCCCTTGGGAAAAAGGGTGATATCGTAGAAGTGAATCCGGGTTACGCACGGAATTTTGTTCTTCCCAAGAAGCTTGGAGTGGAGGCAACTCCCCAGGCTATGAATGAACTGAAGCTGAAAAACCAGAATGACGCAAAGGTTGCTGCTGAGAATCTGGCAGAGGCAAAGGCATTGGGGGCAAAGCTTTCTGAGTCTTCCGTAACCGCCGAGATCAAAATGGGAGAGGGCGGAAGAGCCTTTGGCTCCGTATCTTCGAAGGAGATCTCAGAGCTGCTGAAAAAACAGCTGAATCTGGCCATTGATAAGAAAAAGATCCAGCTCAAGGATCCCATCAAAGGCGTTGGAAGCTATAAGGTTGCCGTAAAGCTCCATCCGGAAGTGACGGCAGAGCTTCTGGTTCATGTGAAGGAAAGCAAATGACCGTCGGATCGCGAGAATAGTGAGGAGCTTTATACATGGATGAATATATGGGATCCGAAAACAGCCTTCGGAGGATTCCGCCACATGACAGTAATGCGGAACGCTGTATCATCGGCTCCATGCTCATGGACCCGGATGCGATCTCTGATGTCAGCGGCATTTTAACAAAAGAAGATTTTTATAGTGGAGAGTACGGTATCCTGTTCGAGGCGATATCAGAGCTTCACAGGGAAGGTAAGGCGGTGGACGCCATCGTTCTTGGGGAAAAGCTTCGTTCCATGGGAGCACCGGAACATCTGTATCAGCTTTCCTATATCGGAGATATTCTGGCAGGACAGGAGACGTCGGTCTTTGCTGCGGATTACGCGAGGATCGTCCGTGACAAATCCCTGCTCAGACAGATGATCCGGCTTACGGACACCGTGTCAAAGGATTGCTATGAAGCGCAGGGTTCGGTAGGACAGCTTATGGACAGGGTGGAGGAGGATGTGTTCCGCCTGGTCCAGAGTAAGAACGGGAGTGGTGAATTCACTCCGATGTCAAAGATCGTTTCATCCGTGATCGATGAGATTGAAGAGGCTTCCCGAAGCTCCGGGAAGATCACAGGAGTACCCACCGGGTTTTATGATCTGGATAATCATTTGACAGGTTTACATAAAGGAGAGCTGATCCTGGTGGCGGCACGGCCGTCCATGGGAAAAACGGCGCTGGTGCTGAATTTTGCCCGGCACGTGATCACCCGGGAGGATATCCCGACCGTGATCTTCTCCCTGGAAATGAGTAAGGAATCCCTGGTCTCCCGTATGGTGGCCATGGAAGCCAAAGTAGATGCAAAGTCTATTCGTACCGGAAAGCTTGCGGACCGGGAGTGGGACGCGATCATCGAGGCGACGGAGGTCCTGTCCAGGGCGCCTCTTTATATCGATGATAATTCTTCCATTACCTTGTCCGAACTTCGTTCCAAATGCAGGAAGCTGAAACAGACAAAGAATATAGGACTCATCATCATCGACTATCTGCAGCTGATGAATGCGTCCCGGCCGGTAGAATCCCGACAGCTCTTCATCGCGGAGGTTTCCCGTGCGCTGAAGGGACTTGCCAAGGAACTGGGAGTGCCGGTGATCGCACTTTCACAGCTGAATCGAGCGGCGGATTCCAGAACCGACCATAAGCCGGTGCTGGCAGACCTGCGTGAATCCGGCTCTATCGAGCAGGATGCGGATGTGGTCATGTTCATTTACAGGGATGAGTATTATAATCCGGATACAACGAAAAGACCCGGAGAAGCGGATATCATCGTGGCAAAAAACAGAAGCGGTGCCCTGGGGACCGTCTCCCTTTTGTGGGATGGAAAATATACCCTGTTCAAGAACAAGGCACGTGAGAAGAAGGATGCATAGGTGACCTGGATCAGGCGCCCTGGATCCTCTGGAGTTTTCGGATCAGCTGTGCATCGTTCATGGAATATACATCATCCAGCACCCAGATATGCATGTCTTTGGCACGTTGTTTAAAGAAAGAAGAACCACTGGTGGAGGTGTCGCAGGGCGGCGCCATCACCAGTACTTTTTTTGCGTATTTTCCGCCGAAACGGCTGGTAACGGTTTCCAGTTCGTGCAGTGCCTTGGAATCGGCCCGGCCGCTTTTGCAGGAAATGAAGGTAGGAACTGCGGACCGCATCAGGATCACATCGATCTCATTTATGGTCTCACTGCGGGAATGCGCATCGGCGAAGTCCGGATCCGGCGCAGCCTCACCGTCCCAATCGATCACGGCCCCGACGACAGCGTCGGTGAAGTCGGTGGGTTTCCTTGTGGCAACCTCATAGACATGGAGCTCCAGAATATTTCCGGTCTTCGTAACGATCTCCCTTATCTGTTTGGAACCGAAGCGAAAGACGACCTGGGACCGCTCGTACCGGAAGAAATCCATCATACTTACTTCATCCAGGCGCTGAAGGATCTGGACGGCGTCGCGGAGAGCGGCCTTGGGAAGACGATAGACCCCGTTCTCGTCGGCGGGATAGTTTTTGACCATTTCCTCGATGACGGAACAGTGCTTATTCCAGTTGTGACGGAGCTCCTGCGCTACGCCCCAGATGGTACGGATCTCGTCCCGGAACCGTTCCGTGAAGCGCCAGCTGGTCATGGGAGCCCGGAGGACACCGCCGTGAAGAATGATATTTTCCGCGACACTGATCTTAACGTCTGTGTGGGTGGTGACGGGAACGGCACCGTCGGAAAAATCCATCTCCGTTCCGGTATAGGGATCGATCCGGAGAGTGTTGGTCTTCCTTTTGGCACTGACAAAGCCGAATGCGATGAGGAACATCTCACCGCCGCCGGTCAGTTCGAATTTTGCCTCGGGGTATTCACTGCAGATGTCGTCGATGGTCTGGATGCAGAGTTCCAGACTGTCCCGGGGAACCTCGATAAACTCAAGGATCGTATTCGGAGAGGTGACAGACGCAAATTTCCGGAGACTCTTCATCTTTTTGGTGATCATGTTATGCTTGTGCCCTAAATAAATGATCCGCTCCGGCTTAAAACGAAGCAGGGTCATGACATTTTCCAGAGCTTCTTCAGAGAAAAATTCCACAAATACATCGCCCATGATAAATCTCCTTTCCGGTTTCTGTGTCGCATGGTGTGAACGGCATGAGTGAAGATCACCCGGCCCAGCCTCCGTCCACCCGAAGGATGGTTCCGGTTACGGAAGGCGGCATTTTCGCCAGTCCAAGTACGGTTTTGGCTACCTCGTCGGGGGTTACGAAACGCCCGGAGGGGAGTTCGGCGGCCAGCGCAGCCTTCTCCTCAGACGTAAGATTGTTGTTCATTTCCGTATCCACAACCCCGGGTTGTATGGCGTTTACCGGAACATCGGAGAGTGCGAGTTCCCTGGCCAGTGCCTTTGTGAGGGCATTTACGCCGCCTTTTGCGGCACTGTAGGCTGCTTCACAGGAGGCACCCACTTCGCCCCAGATCGAGGAAATGTTGATGATCCGCCCCAGATCGGAAGGAATGTCCGGATCCGGAACCTTCCGGCTTGCCTTGATCAGATCATCCATGAATGTATGGCAGGTGTTATAGACGGAAGTAAGATCGGTCCGAATGACCCGATCCCATTCTTCCGGGGACTGGTCCATAAGAAGTCCGTGAAAGGATATGGCTGCATTGTTGATCAGAAGGTGAAGGGTGCCGCCGGCGGCGTGCAGCTTTTCCCGGAGGTTGACAACATAGGAAATATCCCCTGCATCTCCCACGGAGCAAAGCACCGACTGCGTCGGGTGTGCATCCCGGATCTCGTCGGCCAGCTTATGGAGCAGAACGTCATTTGTATGAGCCGTAAGGCAGAGCAGCGGATAGCTGCCGTCTTCTGCCAGATGGAGTGCGATGGCTCTCCCGATTCCGCGGGAGGCACCTGTGATCAGGGCTGTTTTCATGTTTTACGCCTTTCAGGTTATGCAGATCAGAAGCGTGTCGGCTTTTATAAGGCACCTGACACTGCCGCACCGTGTTACATCCCGTGTGCCGGGACTAAACCCATTGTAGCACATCTGAAGAGTTTTATGAAGAAATATGCGCGGTTCTATCCTCATTTTCCATGATTTTCCATGTTCATTCGTTGCAATCCCATGTTGGATTTGCTATACTGTGTTGGGAAGGTATTATGTAACTTTCAAAATGGTGCGGAAATGGTTCGAGAAAAGCAGGGATCCGGAAAAAGGAATATGATCGGGGGGCGTTATAATGAAGAAGAAACAGAGTGCGACGGGGCTGTTTTTTTCCATGTTTCTCCGGGCAGTGGTAGTGATCTTAGTGGTCGTGATCGTCTGTCTGGGGTTTGCGTTGGTTCGTTCACTGATCCACGGTAAGAACCTGAAAAAAGCAGAAGCAGACACGACTGTTCAGACAGAGATCCAGACGGATGAGCTTCTTACGGCAGAAAAGACGGAAGCCACCACTGAGGTGATCCCCGCGGACTACGGGATCAAGATCGCAGTTCTGAACGGGACCGACACCGGCGGTTTGGCAGGTGCCTGGAAGGCAAAGCTGGAGGAGATGGGTTACACTGCTGTGGATGCGGGAAACTATAAGGGAGTGACTACGAATTCAAAGCTGTATTTCTCTCAGGATAAGAAGGGAGAGGAACTGGCAGCGCTCTTCCCGGGAGCGACCATTGAGACGGAAATGATGAAGGAAGAGGAGACGGATGTTGTGATCTCGACTCACGATGTTCTGATCGTCATCGGAACCAACGACGATATTGTATCCAAACAATAAGAGTGCGTCCGGAAAGCATAAAACTGACCACAGGACAGGGGATCACCCGTGAAAATCTCGGCAGGTTGTACAAGATTTGCATATGCATTTCAGTAGGTTTTTAACCATGCTTGATATTTGAGGAATAATTCACAAAAGACGGGCGCTTTTCCGCAAAGCACCCGCCTCTTTTTGTAGAAAGTGATGATGTTTTTTGGGGCGGTGTGCAAGTTTGCCAAAAGTAAAGAAAGTTATTTATGCAATTCACATATAGTTTAATAAACTTAAAAAATGTAATATTAGTAGCGGTGAAAGAATGTAGACATAAGTATGGGGGCGGGCGTATTCAGCGCTTGCGGACGGTATTATGAATACCGTTATGAAAAGCAGTTTTGTTGAAAAATGAGAGTCAAAATCAAGAGTAAACAGATGTAATCTCAATACATTTTAGGAGGAAGTAAGAGATGGCTAGTTTATCACTCAAAAACATTTACAAGATCTATCCGAACGGCTTCAACGCTGTAAAGGACTTCAATCTGGAGATCGCAGATAAGGAGTTCATCATCTTCGTTGGACCTTCCGGATGTGGTAAGTCCACAACTCTGCGTATGATCGCAGGTCTTGAGGACATCAGCTCCGGTGAGCTGTGGATCGGCGACAAGCTGGTGAACGCAGTAGAGCCGAAGGACAGAGATATCGCGATGGTATTCCAGAACTACGCTCTGTATCCGCACATGTCCGTTTATGACAACATGGCATTCGGTCTGAAGCTTCGTAAGGTTTCCAAGGAGAAGATCGACAAGTCCGTACATGAGGCAGCTAAGATCCTTGAGATCGAGCACCTTCTTGATCGTAAGCCGAAGGCTCTGTCCGGTGGTCAGAGACAGCGTGTGGCTATGGGTCGTGCTATCGTCCGTGAGCCGAAGGTATTCCTGATGGACGAGCCTCTTTCCAACCTGGATGCAAAGCTCCGTGTTCAGATGCGTGTTGAGATCTCCAAGCTGCATCAGAGACTGCAGACCACGATCATCTACGTAACGCATGACCAGACCGAGGCTATGACCCTTGGTACACGTATCGTCGTTATGAAGGACGGTATCATCCAGCAGGTAGATACACCGCAGAACCTGTATGATCATCCGACAAACCTCTTCGTAGCAGGTTTCATGGGCATGCCGCCGATGAACTTCATCGATTGCAAGGTTGTTAAGTCCGGCGCAGATGTACTTCTGATGTTCGGTTCTCACTCCATCAAGGTTCCTGAGGTTAAGGCTAACAAGCTGATCGCAGGCGGATTCATCGACAAGGACGTTGTTCTTGGTATCCGTCCTGAGGATATCCATGATGAGCAGCTGTTCATCGAGTCCTCTCCGGAATCCGTGATCGATGCTCGTATCAATATCTACGAAATGCTTGGTGCTGAAGTATATCTGTACTTCTCCATCGATCAGTTTGATATCACAGCTCGAGTAAATGCACGTACAACCGCTCGTCCGGGCGACACAGTACAGTTCGCATTCGACCTGTCCAAGATTCATATCTTCGACAAGGAAACCGAGCAGATCATCGCAAACTAATCGGCGTGAATTGTTAATCTTTTATGAATTTTCAAGAGGAAATGCAGGAAATTCCTGTGTTTCCTCTTTTATTTTTTGTCAAATTCTGCTAAAATATTACGGATGATGTGCAAATGACTCGATTTCAGCGGTTGTACGGCGGTCAAAGAGACGGATCGATCCGCCGCACCCATGCATATCATTCGCAGCATACTGTTGGGGGAAGCCGCACCCTTTCGGGAGCGGACACAGAAAAGGAGAGAACACATGATTTCAAATCAGATTCTGCAGGATACCATCGAGGGGATCCGGACCATCACGAAAGTGGATCTCGTGGTTATGGACGTGGAAGGGAGAATCCTTGCAAAGACCATTGACGGGCCGGTGGACGGATTCGAAGATGCGGTGGCAGGTTTCGCAGAGTCGCCGGCAGAGAGTCAGGCAATGCTGGGCAATCAGTTCTTCAAGGTAAAGGATGACAAGCAGCTGGAATATGTGATCATGGCGAAGGGAGAGAATGACAGTACCTTTATGGTCGGCAAGATGGCTGCGTTTCATATCCAGAATCTGCTGGTAGCCTATAAGGAGCGGTTTGATAAGGATAACTTTATCAAGAATCTGCTGCTTGATAACCTGCTTCTTGTGGATATCTATAACCGCGCAAAGAAGCTGCACATCGATACCGATGTGAAACGCGTGGTATTTATCATTGAGACCAAGACCGAAAAAGACAACAACGCACTGGAGACAGTACGGAATCTTTTTGCTACGAAGACCAAGGATTTCATCACCGCAGTGGATGAGAAGAATATCATTCTCGTAAAGGAAGTGAAGCCCACGGAAACCTTCGAAGAACTGTCCAGGATCGCAAAGACCATCGTGGATATGCTGAACACCGAGGCTATGTCAAGCGTGCACGTCGCATTTGGTACCACGGTCAATGAGATCAAGGAAGTATCCAGATCCTACAAGGAGGCAAAGATGGCTCTGGATGTAGGCAAGATCTTCTACAGCGACAAGAATATCATCGCATATAACAATCTCGGAATCGGCCGTCTGATCTATCAGCTGCCCATCCCGCTCTGCCGGATGTTCATCAAGGAGATCTTCG
>CAMPAX010000031.1 GCA_946633495.1 uncultured Lachnospiraceae bacterium
GCCTGCGATTCAATCTTCTTCGAGCAGTTCGAAACCCCCTTCGTTCCGCACACTGACTTGCCGAATCAAAAAGATGAGATCCCCACATCGGTTCCCCTTTGTATTTCATAAGTTTATAATGTTCATCGGTTACTGCGTATCCAACAGAATCCGTACCGATATCGAGTCCCAAAAAATACTCTCCATAATTCTTCTTGTTTAAATTCATCTTGACATCCCCCTTAACACTTGCTATTCTATAAATGGATTCAGAGCCCTCTGGATTCATACTGCGAGTTCAAATAACGATTTTTCGAAATCGCCGGTTTCCGGCCGCACAGTGTGTGCATAAGAAAGTCCGAAAGGACTTTTTTTATTTATATTTTTTGAGCAACACCGCTCCTATTTCCTGCATTTTCTTTCTGACGGATTCGGGTTCGATAATCTCTACACCTTCTCCCAGTGCAACGATCCATCCAAGAAATTGATCACTCATTCGAACGTAAACTTCAAAATCATACGTATCATCTTTATTCTGTTTTAATTGAATATCCTTGCCGAAACGATCTATCATAATACCAACCTTATCCTCACACACGCGAATAACCACATTCACAGGTGATCCGGCAAACATCCCAAATGTTCCATTCATAAAAGAATCAATATTATAGTTTTTATAACTCTCCTCCCCGAGGCGATGTTCTTCGACTACCTCAAGATTTACTATCTTATCAACACGATAATGACGAATCTCACTATTTTTATTATCATAGCCGATCAGATAATAATTTTCATGATCAAACAGCATCGTCCATGGACTTACATGATAGATCGCCCCATCATATTTTTTCTCTAAACATTTTTGGGTATTCCACTGTGTATATTGAAAACGCACTTGACGATCATCCCTGATTGCAAAATGAAGATCATTCACCAGGTAATAGATTGTTTTATTATCAGACTTTCTCTGACCGGCAATAATTACATTTTTATCCATGTCTCTGGCTTCATACCTGCTGGAGATACTTTCAAGTTTCCGTATTAATTGACGTGTTTTTGAAGGGGTAAGAAAATGAGATGCGTTAACGGCATCTATTAATATCCGAAGTTCAGCGGTCTCGAACAATCGATTTCCAACATGATAGAGAACCTTTTTCCCTTGTCTCATTTTCAAGATATCATGCCCAAGCTTATTTAAACATTCTATGTCTTTGTACAATGTCTTTCTTTCCAGGTGAAAGCCTTGCTCAGCTAAAGCAGAAAGAAGTTCTTCCGTTGACAATCCATGCGCCTCGTCGGTTCTATCATATAGAATTCTCGAAAGTATAAGAATTCGTATTCTATTATCCGCTTCAATATCATTCATATAGTAACCCTCCAGTACACCCACTTTTAATTTTACCACATCAAGAATAGATTGACACTACAAGAATTCGACACAAAAAAACACAGTCCAAAAAATCGGACTGTGTTATGGTTCCCAATATAAAGATTCTGATGTGTTCGTGCTGCCCATATCCGTAGTTTAGAATCTAACCTCCGCTGTCTGAATCGGAGTCATCCCGTATTCCTTAACGGTTATGCCATTCTCCTCCAGCTCCTTTAAAAATGCCTGATAATAGACATCCTCACGAAAGGTCTGGATCATGGAGATATACACATTTCCGTTGATCGCGGAAAGCTCCAGAAGAGGGAAGGGTCCTCCCGGGGTCTCCGTCCAGAACTCCCGGATATGCTCTCCCAGCTGCGGATACGCCCACCGTCCTACATAACTGACCGCATAGGAGAATGCCGAAAAAACATTTTCCATGGAGTGTCTTGCCGCCATAACCTTCGCGTCAAAATCCGGAAGGTCGAGGATCCGCTGACTGTTCGAGGCAGAAACGGTGAGCAGCTTTCTGACCGTGCTCTCATCGCTTTGAAGGATCGTTTTCCCACGATATGCCGTACATTGCTTATCCAGCGGCATCCTCCGGATCGCATCGCTGAAATCCAGCAGCGCTCTTCCCAGGCAGTTATGGAAGGTATCCGGGGCATTCAGCATGGGACGTGCGTTGATCACATATTGATTGATGATGGGAAGTGTATGCTCCGGAATCACCCGTTCGATGGCTCTGGCCATCAAGACACATGCCAGAATTCCCGGACTTGCATCATTTTCCTTAATAAAGGGAATCAGCACATCCTCCGGTATGGACAGCTTCCGGATATAGCCTTTCCCCTCTCCCTGTTCCAGTCCAAGGCTTTCCATCAAGTTGAGCGCCCGGGGCAAGGGCGGAATCTGCAGTGTGGAAAGATCGATCAGGGGAAATGCCTCCAGCGGATCCGCCGTCTCCGCATTTGTCATGGGCGTTTCCAGCGTCCGGATCCCGCTGCTGTCCGTAAGCCCGTATAGTTCATGAAAATAGTAATAAAGAAGGGTTGCCAGCACCCGGTACATCCCGGTGCCGTCGGAACGGCCATGAAAAAAATCCAAATAGAGATGCTCCTCACTGTAGCAAACCGCCCAGATTTGTCCATTTGTATCTTCCGATCCCAATGTGATCATTTGATCCGTGTGAAGAAGCGCTACAGGGGAATCATTTCTTACATAATATGCCTCCCGCTCATTCCGCTTCAGCGAAACGCAAAAGTACGGATATCTTTTCGCCGTAAGATCCAGCGCTTTCCGCATGGCATCCGGCCGGATCGGTTCATCCAGCCTGAGATGAAGCCTCACCGTATACCCTCCCTGGGAGGTTGCATATAACATCAATGCATCGCTGCGGGTCACATTTAAACTATAGTCTATCGGTTCCGTCATTTTCGCTATTCCTTTCCCTCATTTCATATATAGCAATACTCAATTTCCGTTTTCGTGATCAGCACCGCATCCGTATTGATGATCCGCTTCAGTTCATCCGCCAGATGGTACACCTCTTCCTCTTTGATCCCGATCAGGATCACCCTGAGGCTTGTCTCTGTTGTATAGCCCTTGCCATGCGTATAGCCTCCCATTTGCTTTATCAGAGAAAAACTGAGTTTCTTCTCAGCGCAGATCTTTGTCAGGATCCGCTTGAAATCACTGACATTCAGATGCTCCTCATAGCTGTCCTTGTCCTTGATTCCCACAAAAACCTCATACCGTATTCCCTTTTCAAACATATGATCACCCATAACAGCCTCATCAAATAATATTCTTCAGGGGTAACTTCACGATCATCGTGCATTCCTGGTTCATAAACATGGAAATACTGCCGGCGATCTGTAAGATATCTGTCTCCGAAACGCCGATGATACTGATACACAAGGTATCCTCCGTATCAAACCATCCCGTTTCGTAATAATACCCACCCTTCATCGTCGTCAACGAAAAATCTATACCTTTTCGTTCGAAATACCCGGATATCACACGGATCAGCTCCTGTTCTCCCACGAGCTCTTCCATGAATTGCGAGTCCTTGCTTCCGACAAAGATCTGATATTCAACATTGTCTGCCATTCTATCCGTCTCCCTTGCACTACTTGGCTACGCTGAGGATTTTTGTTCTGTGCTATCGGTGTAAGCGGGCAAGCATTCGGTCCGGTTATTTGAGAGACGCTATACTAGCGCCCACGAATAACAAAAACTCCCACATTACGTTCAAATCAGCGTATCATCGTGTCATACTGAGGGAAGGGCGCACGTGCCGGCGGCACGCATGTCGTGCGCCGAGTACGACCAGGCGAAAGCGCGAGAGCCCGGAGATTCTTTACCCTCGAAAAGCCAGTAAGATTCTTCGCTTCGCTCAGAATGACATGTAGGAAATATTTGTATATATTACGTGATCCTCGGATCAGTCAGCCGTATCTCCCCCTGAAATGAGTGCCCCCTGGTCATCAAAGGTATATTCCTGTCCTTCAATGGTCACTGTTCCGGTACTCATTACGCCCGTCTCATCAAAGAAGTAGTCCTTCCCCTTGATCTTCTTCCAGCCCGTGGTGATCTCTCCCGCGGAAGACAGGAAATACCATTTCCCATCATCCTCGATCCAGCCGGTTTTCAGGTTCCCCTTTGCGTCATAGTAATAGCGTCTGCCGTTGATCTCCTGCCAGCCAGGCGCATGAGGATCCTTGATCTCTGTAGATTTCTCCGTCGGTTTTTCCGTCACGGATTCTGTCTTCGGTTCCGTGATCGCTTCTGTATCCTTCTCCGACGAGATCCCTTCGGTAGTTTCCGAATTCACAGTGACCGACACCTGAATAGGCGCTTCCAAAGCAGAGGCTGTTTCCGCCTGTTCCGAAGGTTCCGGATCCGACCGATGCACCAGCGCATGGATCAGCATATAGATCCCCAGCAGGACGCTTGCCGCGATCACAACTCCGGCAGCACCGATGGCGATCTTTCCGCCGACGGTTTTCAGGAAAGAACCGACCTTCTCCGGATCCTCCGTTTTTTCCTGATCCATCGGCTGTTCCGGGTCTCTTTCCGGTTTTTTTATTTTTTTCGTCCCGGACCTTTTCCGTGACGACTGTTCCCCGGCGTCCTCCTCAGAACTTCCGCTCTGCGTCGACATTCCCCGTTCCGCAGCCATTTTTGAAAATGCATTGCTCCGGTTCTTCTTCGGCCTTCCCTGCTCAGGTGTTCCCTGCGGCTGCATTCCCTGCGGCAGTGTTCCCTGCGACGGCATTCCCAGCGCTTTCTGCCCCATACCCTTTGCGGTCTCAGCAACGATCCGCTCCGCCCAGGACATATAGTTCTCCGGACGGTCCAGGGTGGGCAGTTCCTTCCATATACGGATATGCGCCTCCCGAAGCACCTGCTCCAATCGTTCTTTCGTCGGCTTTGCTTCGGTCTTCCCGTCTTCTTTTACGGCATCCCCGGGGACTGCATTTTTCACATATTTCCGGACGATACGAAGCAGCCGGTCATGTGTTGCTTCGTATACCTGCTGAAATGCATCCTCATCCCATTCCATGGACCGCCGCACCAGCTCCGGATCCAAAGGGAGATTATTATTGTTACGATTTTTATTCGTTCCCAAACCAAAATCCTCTCATTCACCGTGAAAAAAAGAAGCTTCCGTATCCTTCTCTTTTCCCCTGAATTGTTCGTGACTTTCAGATTTCAATTATATAGTACGGTACCGGGAATTACAATTTCTTTTTGCCGGGCATTCGTTTTTGGCACGATGCCCGCGTGGTACCCTTATCACAAAAAACCGATCCGCTCCTGTATGGGAACGAACCGGTTCATATTCTTTCATTTCGAGAGGACGGCCCGCCGCCGTCTGCTCCGTATCATTTTGTTACTGTACAGAGAACAGCAGCTTGCCATAGCTCGGATACGGCCAGTATTTTGCAGAGGTCAGCATCTCGGCTGCATCCACATAACCACGAAGGGTATTCATGGCCGGAATCAGTTCGTCACGAACTGCAGCGGAGGATTCGAAGATATCGTCCAGACCATGAAGCTTCTCCAGAACGATCTCCAGCGCCTCAACCGAGGACAGAATGTTATCTGTAAGGTCGGTGAGCTTTTCGATGGTGGAGATCTCATACCGGCACTTTACATTTACGCTGACAGACTTCATGGAATCCACTGCCCGGGACAGAGTGTAGAGATACTCTTCGATGGCCGGCAGGTAATCCTTCCGCACCATATCCACCATGGTAAGACCTTCAATATTCACGGTCTTCACATAGTTCTCCAGCATGATCTCACAACGGGAATGAATTTCAGCCTCATTGAAAACCTTATGGCGGATCAGCATATCCATATTCTTCGGATCCAGCAGCTTCGGCATAGCATCTGCCGTGGTCTTCAGATTCGACAGCCCGCGAACTTCGGTGGCTTCCTTCACCCACTCATCTCCATAACCATTTCCGTCAAAAAGGATCCTCTGATGTTCGGTGATCACCCGCTTGATCAGGTTATGCAGAACTTCCTCAAAATCATCCTTGCCTGCCACTTTCTCAAGCTCATCCGCATACTGACGCAGAGACTCTGCAACAGCGGTATTCAGCATGATATTTGCACATGCGATGCTGTTGGAGGAGCCGAGAGAACGGAACTCGAACTTGTTGCCTGTGAAGGCAAACGGTGATGTCCGGTTACGGTCCGTGGTATCACGGGAGAACCGCGGAAGAACATGAACGCCCAGCTTCATGATCACCTTCTCCACTCCTTCATACGGCTTATCATCCCGGATCGCATTCAGGATTCCGGACAGCTCTTCGCCCAGGAAGACGGAAATGATAGCCGGAGGCGCTTCATTTGCGCCGAGACGATGATCATTTCCGGCGGTTGCTACCGACAGACGGAGCAGATCCTGGTAATCATCCACGGCCTGAATGACTGCACAGAGGAAGAGCAGGAACTGTGCGTTCTCATAGGGAGTTTCCCCGGGAGAAAGAAGGTTCACGCCGGTATCGGTGGCGATAGACCAGTTGTTGTGCTTACCGGAACCATTTACACCTGCAAATGGCTTCTCATGCAGCAGACATACCATGCCATGGCGCTTGGCCACCTTCTGCATGATCTCCATGGTCAGCTGATTGTGATCGGTTGCGATATTCGTGGTGGAATAGATCGGTGCCAGCTCGTGCTGCGCCGGAGCCACCTCGTTATGCTCTGTCTTGGCCAGGATGCCCAGCTTCCAGAGCTCATTGTTCAGATCCTCCATGTATGCGGTCACTCTCGGCTTGATCACACCGAAGTAATGATCATCCATTTCCTGCCCCTTCGGCGGTCTGCAGCCGAACAGGGTCCGTCCTGTGTACACCAGATCCGTGCGCTGGCTGTACAGCTTCTGGTCGATGAGGAAATACTCCTGCTCCGGTCCGACACTGGTGGAGACATGCTTTACATCTTCATTTCCGAAAAGCTTCAGCACCCGCAGCGCTTCACGGTTGATGGCCTGCATGGAACGAAGCAGCGGTGTCTTCTTGTCCAGCGCCTCTCCCGAATAAGAACAGAACGCTGTGGGGATGCACAGGGTATGATCCTTGATAAATGCATAGGATGTGGGATCCCATGCGGTATAACCTCTCGCTTCAAATGTCGCACGAAGGCCGCCGGAGGGGAAGGAGGATGCGTCCGGCTCGCCCTTGATCAGTTCCTTGCCGGAGAATTCCATCAGTACCCCGCCATCCCTGGTCGGCTCGATAAAGCTATCATGCTTTTCGGCTGTCACACCGGTAAGAGGCTGGAACCAGTGCGTGAAATGAGTTGCGCCATGTTCTACAGCCCACTCCTTCATCTCTTCCGCCACTGCCTCAGCCACCTTCTCATCCAGGCGGACATTCTCGTCTATGGTCTTCCGAAGAGAAGCATAAACCTCTTTCGAAAGCCGTGCACGCATCTCACGGTCATCAAAGACCAGAGAGCCAAAGAGCTCGGGTACATTTATCTTTTCCATCATTTTCTCCTCCTCTGATTTCTTAAAACGATTGGGGACGGTTCCGGGACGCCCGGAACCGTCCCCGATCGTTACATATTATTCTACGTCTTGAAGAGCATCATAGTTCTCTTCACCGGTTCTGATCTTAACAACCCGGCTTACCGGATATACGAAGATCTTGCCGTCGCCGATCTTGCCGGTATAGAGGGTTCTCTTGGCGGTCTCGATCACGCTGTCAACGGGGATTCCGCTTACTACCACTTCCAGTTTGATCTTCGGAAGTAAGGTCATATCCATCTCAACTCCACGGTACATTTCTCCGGCACCCTTCTGGATTCCGCAGCCGCTGACCTGCGTTACCGTAATACCTGTGACACCCAGCTCATTCAGGGCACGTTTGATCTTATCGTACCTTGACAGCTTGGTAATGATGACTACCTTGTTGATTCCGGTATCGGGAATGGTTCCCGCCATGGCCGCTGCCACATTTTCTACCGGAACTGCTGCATTTTTCTTTGCCTCACTGGCCTTGTCGTAATTCGCCTCACCCAGGTTGGTGTTCTCATTTTCACTCATCATTGCACTGGACATATCCACGATACTGAAACCGGAGTATGCAGATACAAGACCATGCTCTGTAAGGTCCAGACCTTCCAGCTCTTCTTCCTCGGATACCCGAAGACCGAAGATCTTTTTGATGATCGCAAATACGATGATCATGCAGATGGCTGCCCAGGCTGCCACTGCTGCGAAACCAAGAAGCTGCTTTCCGAGAAGCTCAACACCGCCGCCGTAGAAAAGACCTGAAAGTTCTGTATTTCCGGGAGCCGTTGTGGTTGCAAAAAGTCCAACTGCGATGGTTCCCCAGATACCGTTCATCATGTGAACCGCGCATGCACCGACGGGATCATCGATATGAAGCTTGTAATCCAGAAGCCATACACCGAAGATTACGAGGACTCCGGCAACTGCGCCGATCACGCTTGCTCCAAGAGCATCTGTTACATCGCAGGGAGCCGTGATGGCTACCAGACCAGCCAGGGAAGCATTCAGACACATGGACACATCCGGTTTGCCGTAGTGGATCCATGTGAAGATCATGCAGACAACGGTTGCTACCGACGGAGCGATGGTTGTTGTTACAAATACCGATGCAAGCTGATCCGTGGATGTGCAGGCTGCGCCGTTGAAGCCGTACCAGCCAAGCCAGAGGATGAAGACACCCAGAGCGCCGATCACCAGATTGTGCCCCGGAAATGCATTGACCTTGATCACCTTTCCGTTCTCGTCCCGCTCGAACTTACCGATCCGGGGGCCTACCATCTTTGCGCCGACAAATGCTGCGATACCACCTACCATGTGGATCGCACAGGATCCTGCAAAATCATGGAAGCCAAGCTGTGCCAGCCAGCCGCCGCCCCAGATCCAGTGTGCCTCGATGGGGTAGATCAATGCGGAAATGATTGCCGAATATACACAATAACTGAGGAACTTTGTCCGTTCTGCCATGGCACCGGATACGATGGTCGCGGTGGTTGCACAGAACACAAGGTTGAAAATGAAGTTCGACCAGTCGAAATTCTCGTAGCTTGTAAAGATATCGAAACCGGGTTTACCGATCAGACCTACCAGATCCTCTCCCAACAACAGCCCGAATCCGATCAGGATAAATACGACACATCCGATACAGAAGTCCATCAGGTTCTTCATCAGGATGTTGCCCGCATTCTTCGCTCTTGCGAATCCGGATTCCACCATGGCGAATCCGGCCTGCATCCAGAACACCAACGCGGCTCCGATCAGGAACCATACCGCGAAGAGTTCCCCATTCACGTTACTCATGATCTCATCTAACATAGTGTTCACCTCTCATCCAGGTAATTTGTGTCCTCTTTCGTAACTGAGCTGACGCCTTCTAAAGTGATCCAGGCCATCTTCGTTACGATCTGACAATTTCTTTTGCTTCTGCAATACGCATGTTCCGGTTCGGCTTGCTTTTCCGTTCCACCTTCCCTGGTGTTCGGTTCAGGCAAAGCGCTGAATCCTTTAGAACTCTGCATTCCTGACGCAGACCGGATGAGAGGTGCGGTGCCGGCGAACGCTCCGTATTTCCGGTTCTGCGAAACGCCATTGCATCGCTTAAATTATTCCGACGGGTGATCCGACATCCGCCGGGAAATAGAAAAAAGCGCCTTGGAATTACTTCCAAGACGCCCTTGCCTTTTATGCTGTGAATTATACGACGATGTTTTTTATTTGTCAATCCTCTTTTTTTTCAATTTGAAAAATTTTTTCAGATCCGAAATACGCAGAAAAACCCTTGAGCAGCGCAGGCAAAGCATGCCCCATCTCACAGGCCGTCTTCTACCTTCCCTTGATCTCGATCCGGTCCAGGATCCCCTGCACGCCCACATTTCTGTGGGTCAGGTACATCCGGTTCACATCCTCGATGAACACAGGGTCCGCCCCTGTCTTCTTCCGGATCCGTTCCATGGAACAGCCCTTGTCTATATACTTCATGATCCGTGAAACCAGAAGATACAGGTCCTTCCTGTCTCCGCCGTCATCTCCGGCGGACCCTCCGTCATCCTCCTGCCCCTTCGGCGTGTCCTCATCCCGGAGCACCGCCGTCTTCGCGTGTCCGTAGAACACCCGCTTCGGCTTCCTTGCCAAAAGGCGGTTCCAGCTCTCTTCGATCTCTGTCCCTGCATGGAGTTCCAGTTCATAGAGCGGATTCAGGTCACCGACAAAGAGATCACCATCATCCAGCCAGAGCGAGATACTGTCATCACTGTGCCCGGGGGTATGAAGGATCTCCCCGGAAAGTCCCAGGGACGCCAGAAATTCCCGGCTTTCCGAAAGCGAGATCACCCGTACATTCTCATCCAGGATCGGCCGGAAACCGGTCTTCCCGTCCCTGCCAAGGATCGCATCCGAACTGTGAAGGAACGGTACCTGCAGATCAACTGCCACGATCCTCGGTCCCAGATCCGCAATCTCCTCAGCGATCCCCATATGATCCGGATGGAAATGGGACACCAGGATGTAATCGATCTCCTGTACTTTCCGTCCCTTCTCGCCCATTTCCCTGCAGAAAGCAGAGAATGTCCCGGCCCATCCGGTATCAAAGAGGATCGTCCCTTTCGCACCGTCGATCAGGTATGTATGTGTTGTTGTGTATGATAATTCCGTAACCATGGTTCTATCATACAGCGAAATGAACCCGGTGGCAACGGGGTTACGTCATTTACTTTTAAGCGCTCTTTTTCAATTCCCGGCTATCAGGAATTGTTAAGAATTTCCTCCATTCCAATCTTCTGCGGTTTCAGCCCAAGCGTCTCATAAAACTTCCGGGCACCGGGATTGCATTCCCAGACATTCAGAGTGATATTATAGAATCCTTGTTCCTTTGCATATGCTTTCACATGATCATAAAGCGCCCGTCCGACGCCCTGTCCTCTTGCCGCTTCGTCCACACAGATGTCGTCAATATAAAGCGTCTTCACGTCCGTCAGGACCGAATCGCCCAACACCTGTTTATGGATGCAGAAAGCATGCCCCTGAACGATCCCGTCATCTCCGGTCCAGACGAAGACCGGCGTTGTATCACAGCCGACGATCTCCCTTAGCTGCTCTGCATTATACTTTGTAGCCGGGCCCTTGAAGATATCCGGTCTTCCCAGGTGATGGACCATATCCACCTGAAGAAGGAGCTCCAGGATCCTGGGTATATCCGATATTACCGCTCTTCTGACCGTCATTCTCCCCTCCAAAGCCAAATAAAAGGTGATCCTTATACCTCTCTTAACCGCTGCCGAAACCGGGGCGTACGAAATCTCTTAATTCGCCGGAGCAATGTCTTGCCGATACCGGGCTTTCGAAATCTCTTACTTCGCCGAAACGACGATTTGCCGAAACCGGCCTCACGCAGGGTTCTTACTGCACGGAAAACAGCAGCTTGCCATAGCTCGGATACGGCCAGTACTTCGCGGAGGTCAGCATTTCCGCTGCATCCACATATCCCCGGAGCGTGCTCATGCAGGGAAGAACCGAGTCCCGTACATGGGCGGAGCTGTCGAAGACATTCCCGCAGGCTTTCAGCTTTTCCAAAGCCTCTTCGAGCGCCTCCACGGAGGTCAGGATATTGTCCGTAAGATCCGTCAGCTTCTCAATGGTGGAGATCTCGTAACGGCACTTCAGGTTCTCACTGACGGACTTCATGGAATCCACGGCCCGGGCCAGTGTGTAGAGATACTCCTCAATGGCCGGGAGGTAATCCTTCCGAACCATATCTACCATGGTAAGTCCCTCGATATTTACAGTCTTTACATAATTCTCCAGCATGATCTCGCAGCGGGAATGTACCTCTGCTTCACTGAAGACCTTGTTGCGGATCAGCATTTCCACATTCTTCGGATCCAGCAGCTTCGGCATGGCGTCTGCCGTAGTGGGCAGGTTGGAAAGGCCGCGCACCTCCGTCGCTTCCTTCACCCACTCCTCACCGTAACCGTCCCCGTCGAAGAGGATCCGCTCATGCTCGGTGATCACACGCTTGATCAGGTTATGGAGTGTCTCC
The DNA here is from genome assembly GCA_946633495.1 of uncultured Lachnospiraceae bacterium. GTDB lineage: Bacteria > Bacillota > Clostridia > Lachnospirales > Lachnospiraceae > Eubacterium_Q. Next base: position 11,917 of record CAMPAX010000031.1, read on the forward strand.
TGGAAGGATTCCGTGCCTGCCACAGGTTCCAGTTCATCCGCATACTGGCGGAGGCTTTCCGCAACCGCAGCATTCAGCATGATGTTCGCACAGGCGATACTGTTGGAAGAACCGAGGGAACGGAATTCAAATTTATTTCCTGTAAAAGCAAATGGCGACGTGCGGTTCCGGTCCGTGGTATCACGGAAGAACCGGGGCAGCGCATGCACGCCCAGCTTCATCTGAACCTTCTCCACGCCCTCATAAGGTGTGTCGTTCTCGATGGCGTTCAGGATTCCGGTCAGTTCGTCTCCCAGGAACACGGAAATGATGGCCGGCGGTGCTTCATTTGCGCCAAGTCGGTGATCGTTGCCCGCGGTTGCCACGGAAAGGCGGAGCAGATCCTGATAATCATCCACGGCCTGGATCACGGCGCAGAGAAACAGCAGGAACTGTGCATTCTCGTAGGGTGTCTCCCCGGGGGAGAACAGATTCACGCCGGTATCCGTAGATACTGACCAGTTGTTATGCTTGCCGGAGCCATTCACGCCGGCAAAAGGCTTCTCATGCAGAAGGCAGACCATGCCATGGCGCTTTGCCACCTTTTGGATGATCTCCATGGTCAGCTGATTGTGATCTGCTGCGATATTTGTCGTTGTATAAATGGGGGCCAGCTCATGCTGTGCCGGCGCCACCTCGTTATGTTCCGTCTTTGCAAGGATCCCCAGCTTCCAGAGCTCCCGGTCCAGATCTTCCATAAACTCGGCTACCCGTGGCTTGATGACGCCATAATAATGATCGTCCATCTCCTGCCCCTTCGGCGGGCGGCAGCCGAACAGCGTCCGTCCGGTATAAACCAGATCCGTCCGCTGATTGAAAAGCTTCTGATCGATCAGGAAATACTCCTGCTCGGGTCCGACGCTGGTATTTACATGATTTACATCTTCATTTCCGAAGAGACGAAGCACCCGCATGGCCTGACGGTTGATGGCCTGCATGGAGCGAAGCAGCGGTGTCTTCTTATCCAGGGCTTCGCCGGAATAAGAACAGAACGCCGTAGGAATGCAAAGTGTATGATCCTTGATAAATGCATAGGATGTCGGGTCCCACGCGGTATAGCCGCGCGCCTCGAAGGTTGCCCGAAGACCGCCTGACGGGAAGGAGGATGCATCCGATTCTCCTTTGATCAGCTCCTTGCCTGAGAATTCCATAAGCACGCCGCCGTCCTTTGTGGGCTCGATGAAGCTGTCGTGCTTTTCGGCCGTCACGCCGGTCAGAGGCTGAAACCAATGAGTGAAATGGGTCGCGCCCTTCTCCAGCGCCCAGTCCCGCATCTCCTTTGCCACGGCCTCTGCCACCTTGTCATCCAGACGAACATTTTCATCGATGGTCCGCTTCAGGGACGCATACACATCCTCCGACAGACGCGCGCGCATCTCACGGTCATCAAAAACCATGGAGCCGAAAAGCTCCGGTATCTTTACATTTTCCATATACATCTCCGTTTTCATGTGATCGATTATTTCCGGTGTCCGGAAGAAAGGGATCCGGGAGCCCGCACACTTTTCTTAACAATCTTTAGCGCAGCCTGCCGAAATCACCGCCCTCTATCTTACACCGATTTATTTTCTTTTGCAATTGTTAGATTTCACACTTCTTTTTCGGGATATTTATGAAATGTAAGCAAGTTGAACGAGGAAGAATCTTTTTTACTTTCAGTAAGACCCTGTATATGTTATAATATCCAAAGGATCATTTGTTCGAACCGTGGGAGATACCCCATGTTCCGATGTCTGTATCCATCAATAGTGTCAAATCAGATACGAACGGACACTCTACTGATTTCAAAGGAGGTACCCTACATGGCATGTTTCTTAGTACCCGCGGCGGAAGCCGTGATCACTACCATCACCACAAAGATCATTGAAAAAAAGGAAAAATCCTCGCCCAGGAAAGCTGAGACGGTACAGGTCCAACTGGACGATGAGACCGTCACAACCGCGAAGCGGCTTCCTTTCTCTGCTAAAATGAAATGGTTGAACCATCTTCTCTGGGGCGGCTCGGGGCTCCTGGCTTTCGAGCATCTCTGGCATGGTGAGATCACTCCCTGGTTCCCGTTCCTTACCGGCGCTGCAACACCGGAAAGCACCACGGAGATGCTGAACGAGATGTCCACGGTGGGGGTGACCATGGCGGTTCTCGTTACGCTGATCTGGGGCGGAATGCTGGGAATCTCCGCGCTGATCGAGAAGAAGGCGGTTGCGGACACAGAACCCGAAGAGAAAACGGAATAATTAAAAAAGCAGGGGGAAATTAAATATGACTCTTTTACTTACCGTTTTTGCCGCTGTGATCAGTACAGTGGTATGGTACCGGAGAAATCCTGCAGATGACATGAAGGTCGGCGTGCTCTGCTGGCTCTTCTGGGGCGCATCCATTATGTGGCTGGTAGATGCCATTTTCGAGTATAAGGAGCTGGGCGCTGAGTATTTCTCTCCGTCCATCAAGGATATGCTGAATGACAGCTTCCTTGGTCTGTCGGTAATCGCACTTGCCATGATCATCTGGCTGATCGTCCTTCTCATCAAGGATCCCCGGGGCAGAGTTCGCCGGGCGCTCTTTCAGCGGGCCGGCCAGGCAAAGAACGACTAAACAAAATCGAGTAGGAGGGGGGTCCCTCCTACTCGATGTCGCGTTGGCCGGCCTATGTGCATGCAAGCATGCCCGCATGCCGGCCGTATCGCGCATATAAAAACGCAGCGGTTCTCAGCCGAGGACCGCTGAATTTGTATCATGACGAAATCCGTACAGCCTGTCGGCTGAAAGCATCAAAAAGGGGATCCGTTTCAGGCGGAATATCCCGTCATATGGAGGCACGCATGAGCAGAGATACAAGAGAGATTCTTGAAGAAGTACGATCCGGCTCCCTTTCGGTTGAGGGAGCGATCCTTGAACTGAAACAGAAGCCTTTTACGGATCTTGGATATGCAAAGGTGGACCTGCACCGAAAGATCCGCCAGGGCGTTCCGGAGGTGATCTACGGTGCCGGCAAAACGCCGGAGCAGATCCACGGAATCGTAAATTCGCTTATGGACGCAGGCGAAGAACGTGTGCTGATCACCCGCCTTTCTCCGGAGAGTGCGGAAAAACTCAGCGGATATCTGTCCCCGGCATCAGCCGATGCTCCGTCCCGTCCCCTTTCCTACTATCCGGAAGCCCGGATCGGAATCGTTGGAAATATGCCAAAACCCGAGGTTCCCGGCACCATTCTTATCGCTACCGGCGGTACCAGTGATATTCCTGTGGCAGAGGAGGCTGCGCTGACGGCCGAATACCTCGGGAATCCGGTGGTCCGGCTCTATGATGTGGGAGTTGCCGGTCTGCACCGCCTGCTCAGTCATTCCGAAGAGATCATGCAGGCCTCCGTCATCATCGCCATCGCCGGTATGGAAGGTGCACTTGCCAGCGTCATCGGGGGCATGGCAGATTGTCCCGTGATCGCGGTTCCGACCAGCGTTGGATACGGTGCATCCTTTGAAGGACTCTCCGCTCTTCTCTCCATGCTGAATTCCTGCGCCAGCGGAGTTTCCGTGGTCAACATCGATAACGGCTTCGGAGCCGCATTTACGGCAAGCCGGATCAACCATCGAACACCAAATACAGTTTCTCATGAGAGGTAACAAACTATGAAAACTCTTTATATTGACTGCGGCATGGGCGCCGCCGGGGACATGCTGACTGCCGCTCTTCTGGAGCTTCTTCCGGATCCTTCTGACATGATCGATCGTCTGAACCGGCTGGGCATTCCGGATGTAACCTATCAAATGGTACCTGCGGAAAAATGCGGGATCACGGGCACCTCTGTCCGTGTACTGGTTCATGGTGAGGATGAGGAATCCGAAGACGCAAACCATGTGAGCGACTATGCATACCATCATGGGCACGAGCATCATCACGAGCATGGACATGACCATGAACATGAACATGACCATGAGCATGAACATCACCATCACGATCATGAA
>CAMPAX010000032.1 GCA_946633495.1 uncultured Lachnospiraceae bacterium
AAAGAGGTGGGGCTGAATCGTTCAGGGTGCGTTACGGAAGAACGCGCCTCATAAAGAAAAATGGAGGAAGGACCATGAGTGTAAAGTTACCATATGAAACAATTCGCAATATCCGGGATCTGGGTGGAGAGATTACAGGTGACGGCCGAAAGATCCGGTCCGGGAGACTGATCCGGTCCGGTCAGATGCCGGAGCTTTCAGAAGCAGACCGGAAGAGCCTGTCGGACTCGGTCAGCGTGGTCGTTGATTTTCGAACGGATATGGAGCGGGAGCTGAAGCCGGAAGAGGAACTTCCGGGAATTGAATACCATCATATTTCCATCGTGGGAAGCTTTACGGCGGGTATTTCCAGAGAAGGAAAATCAGATAAGGAGCTCCTTGGTGCACTCCTTATGAAACCGGCAGAGGCGAAGGCATATATGTGTAAGATGTATCAGAGCATTGCACTGAGTGATTATGCTTATTCACAGTATGCTTCTTTTTTCAGGATCCTTCTGGAGGACCATGAGAAAGCGGTTCTCTGGCACTGCACCGCAGGGAAGGACCGGGCAGGTGCGGCAGCGGCAATGATCGAAGAGATTCTCGGTATTCCACGGCAGGTGATCGTGGAGGAGTATCTTCGGTCGAATCAGTATCTGGTGGGCGAGGATCGGATGGTAACGGAGCTGGTGAATAAAGAGACGGGAATGGAAAATCCTGTCGCGGCCGAATCGATCCGGTATCTGCTGGGGGCCGAGCAGGAGTATATCGAAACCTTTTTCGGGACCGTAGATGAGAGGTTTGGAAGCTTTGAAGCCTTCGTACATGAGGGCCTCAGGCTGACAGAAGCGGAAGTTGAGACACTGAAGAAATTGTATCTGACGGACTGAATCGAGTATCATATGAACGACGGACTGAACCGCATATAACATATGTTCCAATGGAGTGAACTATGTATCATATGAACTGACAGACCGAACCGTATATTCTCTAAGCTGATGGAGGATAGAATAACTTCGGTCAGAATGAAAAATCATAACGAATCAGGTCATTTATGATAGGGCTCATTTCTCTGGATGCGGTATGCGCGGTAGATCTGCTCCAGAAGGATCACCCGCATCAGCTGGTGCGGGAAGGTCATGGCTGAGAAGCTGATCTTTTGGTCTGCCCGGGAGAGCACCGCATCGGAAAGCCCAAGTGAACCGCCGATCACGAACTGGATATGGCTGGTACCATTTACTGCCAGCCGATCCATCGCCTCGGCGAAGCCTTCACTGGAGTAACTTCGTCCGTCGATAGCCAGAGCAATCACAACTGCATTTTCGGACATTTTGGAAAGAAGGCGTTCGCCTTCTTTTTCTTTGATCTGGCGAACCTCCGTATCGCTTGCGTTGTCCGGCGTCTTCTCGTCGGTCACCTCGATCTCATTCAGCCGGCAGTAGCGGCTGAGTCGTTTTTTGTATTCTTCCAGCGCGTCGCGGAAGAACTTCTCTTTTATCTTTCCTACACATAAAATATCGATTTGCATGGGATGGGTTTCCTTTATATTGTAATGGGATAGGTGTACGGTCCGGGGACGATCCGACGTTTGCCTGCCCCTTCTCGTGTCAGCGGTCATCGGATCTTTGATATGTCATCGGATCAGAAGGTGCAGCCCGTAGAGCAATCCCAGGAAAATGATGTTGATGATGGTAAACTTCAGCAGATACCCCTCGCCGGGCTTTCTTTCCTTTGCATAAAATTTATACGTGATAAGGCTTGCCATGCTGGCGATCAGGGTTCCGAGACCTCCGAGATTTACGCCTACTGCCAGAGCGCTTCCATTTGCCGTAAAGGCGGAGAGCAGCATGGCGGCGGGAACATTACTGATGATCTGAGAGGAAAGCACTGCGGTGAGCGTGACATTTTGATCCACGATCTTTGTCAGTGTGTTCCGGATGGCGTCGATCCGCCCCAGATTCCCGATCAGGATGAAGAAGAAGACGAAGGTGATCAGCAGCGCATAATCCACCTTTTTAAAACTGCGGAAATCCATGACCAGTACCACAGCAGCCACGATTCCCAGCATGATCCCCCAGTGAAGGGCTCCCACTACGGTAAGGAGGCAGATGAGGAACAGCACCATGTAGATCACCAGCCGGGGCAGGCCTGGACGTTCCACCTCATGCACGGTGGCCTGATCCAGTGTATGATCCGTTCGGTTCAGAAGGAAGACCGAGAGGCAGAGCAGCACCAGGGAGGCCAGACTGTAAGGAAGCATCAGCAGGGTGAATTTCGAAAGGGAGAAACCGTACTCCGTGAAGAGATACAGATTCTGCGGATTTCCGATGGGGGTCAGCATGCTTCCCAGGTTTGCTGCCACGGTCATCAGGATCAGTGTGTAAATGGTCCGTCTTCGGTCTCCGAATGCCGCCAGAAGAAGCAGTGCAAAGGGAACCAGCGTCACCAGCGCCACATCGTTGGTCAGCAGCATGCTGAGGAAGAAGGACAGAAGTACCAGAAAGAGGGAAATGTAACGCTCCGAATGAATCCGGCCCAGCAGTCTGTTTGTCAGGTAGTCGAAGGTACCGATCCGTACCAGTGCCCCGACAACCAGCATAAGTGAGAAAAGGATCGCCAGCACACGGAAGTTTACATAATCCAGATATTCTTTGTCCGGAGGAACAAAGAAGCAGGAGATGGCTGCAAGGATTCCGGATACCACCAGGATGGTATCCGTCTTTATAAAATGCAGAACTTTATCTTTCATGATCATAGGGAAGGGGATCAGCTATGGAAAAACCTGCTAAGCCGATCCGACATTTCCGTCTCCTTATCAAAGTAGGAATCTCGGGATCATTCCCGCAAACTCCACGAGGTACTATACATCATGTGAAACATCGTGTAAAGAAGAAGGTTCCCGGAAAGGGATTGAAAGGGTGAAAAAGAAATAGTATAACAGAAGGTTTTATGTTACAATATGGCAGAAAAGGCTTCGGAGGAAGTGTTATCTTGCGTAAACAGAGAAAGGAAGAATCCCCATGAGTGACAAGTATGTAAGTCCGCTTTCAGAGCGGTATGCAAGCAAGGAAATGCAGTATATCTTCTCCCCGGACAAGAAGTTCCGGACCTGGAGAAAGCTTTGGATCGCCCTGGCTGAGGCAGAGCAGGAGCTGAATCTTACTGCAGAAGACGGAAGCCCCCGGATCACGGATGAGATGCTGGAGGAACTTCGCGCCAATGCGGAGAATATCAACTATGAGGTTGCGAAGGCGCGTGAGAAAGAGGTTCGCCATGATGTTATGTCCCACGTCTACGCTTACGGACAGCAGTGTCCGAAGGCGGCAGGCATCATTCACCTCGGTGCCACCAGCTGCTATGTCGGTGATAATACCGATGTGATCCTGATGACGGAAGCACTTCAGCTGGTTCGGAAGAAGCTGCTGAACGTGATGAACGAGCTTGCAAACTTTGCACTGAAATATAAGGACCTGCCGACACTTGCATTCACTCATTTCCAGCCGGCGCAGCCCACCACCGTAGGAAAGCGTGCGACGCTGTGGCTCCATGATCTGTATCTGGACCTGCAGGATGTGGACTATATGATCAGCCAGCAGAAGCTTCTGGGCTCCAAGGGTACCACCGGTACCCAGGCCAGCTTCCTGGAGCTTTTCAACGGGGATCATGCGAAGGTCCGCCGTCTGGATGAGAGGATCGCGGAGAAGATGGGATTCGCGGGAGTATATCCTGTTTCCGGCCAGACCTACAGCCGGAAGGTGGATTCCCGGGTGCTGAATGTCCTGTCCGGCATCGCCCAGTCCGCACATAAATTTACAAATGACATCCGTCTTCTTCAGCACCTGAAGGAGATCGAAGAGCCCTTCGAGAAGAACCAGATCGGTTCCTCTGCCATGGCGTATAAGAGAAATCCCATGCGTTCCGAACGTATCGCATCCCTGGCGGATTATGTGATCTCCGATGCCATGAACCCGGCGCTGGTCGCATCCACTCAGTGGTTCGAGCGCACCCTGGATGATTCCGCCAACAAGCGTCTCTCCGTACCGGAAGGTTTCCTTGCAGTGGATGGGATCCTGGATCTGTATCTGAATGTGGTGGACGGACTTGTGGTTTATGACAAGGTTATCACCAAACGGTTCATGGAGGAGATCCCCTTCATGGCTACCGAGAATATCATGATGGATGCAGTAAAGGCCGGCGGAAACCGCCAGGAGCTTCATGAGAAGATCCGGACCTACTCCATGGAAGCAGGAAAGCAGGTGAAGCAGGAAGGAAAACCGAATAACCTTCTGGAGCTGATCGCGGCAGATCCTTCCTTCCACAGAAGCCTGGATGAACTGAAGTCCCTGATGGATCCGAAGCTGTATGTGGGCCGTGCTCCGCAGCAGACGGAAGAATTCATCGAAGAGGTGATCCGGCCGATCCTGGATGAGAATAAAGAGGAACTGGGGCTTACGGCAGAGATAAATGTCTGACGAAAAAGTTTGGCATAGTCACTTTAAAGTCACTTTGGCATGGTACTATGCAAAACGGTTCCGCATCACGGATGCAGCCCTCCTGTGGACTTTCACGGATGCGGAACTGCAAACCCCCTTTAAATCCTTATTAAATCCTTTACCATTTATTCCCAAGATCCACGACAGAAAGGTAGAACGATGGAAATCCTGCGAGTGGAACATTTATCGAAGATTTACGGAAGCGGAGTAACGGAGGTACGGGCTGTGGATGATGTCAGCTTCTCGGTGGAGAAGGGCGAATTCCTCTGTATCATCGGAGCCTCCGGAAGCGGGAAATCAACCCTGCTTCATCTCCTTGGCGGTGTAGACCGTCCGACCTCGGGCAAGGTTTATATTGACGGGGAAGATATCTATGCGCAGGATGACGACACTCTGGCGATCTTTCGCAGAAGACAGGTGGGGCTTATTTACCAGTTCTACAATCTGATCCCGGTACTGACCGCAGAGGAGAATATCACGCTCCCCTGCGATCTGGACGGGAGAGATGTGGATCCCGAGAAACTGAAGGAACTGATCCGAAGTCTCGGGCTGGAAGGTCGGGAACATCACCTTCCGAGTCAGATGTCCGGTGGCCAACAGCAGCGGGTTGCCATCGGACGTGCTCTGATCAACCAACCGGCCATCATTCTCGCGGATGAGCTTACCGGTAATCTGGACAAAAAAGCCAGTGATGAGATCATCGCGCTGCTTCAGCGTGCAAATACGACGACGGGGCAGACCATCATCATGATCACCCATGATCTGGAGATCGCGGCGCAGGCCGATCGTGTGATCACGATTCAGGATGGGACAATAAAAAAAGATGTAAAGAGGGGATGATCCCCTTTTTCGATGAAATGAAGTGCGAAGAAACCAAACTATTATGAATGGATTCTTCGCATTATGTATGATAGATCCATTTATGATGGAAGGACGATCATGAGGCAGGTATCCGGGCAGTGAATGTAACAAAGAAATTTACAAAAAGAAATCTGGCACGTAACCGTAAGCGTACCATCGTAACCAGCATCGGCGTTATGCTTTCCGCGGCGCTGATCTGTACGGTCATAGGGATGGTAGCAACCTTCCGGCATTCTCTGATCGAGGATTATAAGCAGAATCAGGGCGACTATCATGTGCAGTACTATGATGTTCCGGTGGATATCAGCGGTCTGGTTTTGGATAACGCACATGTGGAAGAAGCAGGAGTCCTCGCAAATGTGGGTTTTCAGCGTGTTGAGGATGAGGATCGTATCAGAACCTATGTGAACGTATCCGGAGGAAATGATACGCTCTTCACACAGATGAATGTTCAGGTCCTGGAGGGACGGCTTCCCGAGAACGACAGGGAACTGGTGATCCCGGAATCCTATACAGCACTTAAGTCTTCTCCGAAGGTGGGAGACACCATCACCTGGTCCCTGGGAGACCGAACCCTGGTCAGTACCGGAGAACGGGTATCCCCCAAAATGGTGGTATTTGAAGAAGAGGAGCTGAACATTACCACGGAGCGTACCTTTACCGTGGTGGGTGTGATAAAGGAGCCGTCCAATATGGACGGATATGCGTCTCCCGCTTATCTATGCATTTTCCGTCAGAATGAATTTCAGGACGAGAGTTTGGATATCTTTGCCCGGTTTGATCAGCCGAAGGATTTTAATGAGATCGAAAATAACATCGAAGAGCAGCTTCGGAGCGCAGGTTATACTGCATTTCCGAATATCAATATGCTGGTCCGCTATGAAGGCGGACTCAGCGACCAGACCTTTGACATGGTCTTCGGAGTAGGACTCGTGATCTGTCTTATCATCGTGGGGACCAGCATTTTTGTGATCTCCAACAGCTTCCGGATCTCCGTGGAGGATAAGAAGACTCAGTTCGGCATGCTGGCCAGCGTCGGAGCCACGAAGCGTCAGATCCGGAATATCGTCCTTCGTGAGGGAATGTACATCTTCCTGATCGGAACCACGGCCGGAGTTGCTTTGGGCGCGCTGGTGATCTGGATCCTGGATCAGGTGGTGAATATGCTGCTGGAGGATACCATGAAGATCCGCATGCTGTATACGTTGCCCTGGTGGGTCGTGGCATTTACGATTTTCATGTCGGCGGTAACCATCTTTTTTGCATCGGTGATCCCTGCCAGGACGGCGATGAGATATGCACCTGTCGATATCATCCGCGGAAAGACCCGGGTGAAGGTATATGAGAAGAAGCTTCATCCCAGTGGGTTCGTGAAGAAGTTCTTCGGCGTCGGAGGTGTGATCGCCCATAAGAATCTTCAGCGAAGCCGGAAGAAATACCGGACTACGGTGGTTTCTCTGGTGGTCGGCATGGCTTCCTTCATCGGCATTTACAGCTTTGTGAATTACGGGAAGAAGCTGGTGGGTGAAGTCTATACGGAACAGGATTATAATCTCTCGGTGCATCTGGATCCGGACGGAGGAATCAATCCGGAGGAGATCGATGAACCCGATCCGGAAGCCGAGAGGGAACTGCAGACGAAAAGGCTGAAAGAGATCCGGAAGGATATCAATCGGATCCGCAAACTCCCCGGAGTGAAAAGAAGCTTCTTTGCCCTGGAAAGCATGGGGCATTTCGATGCAAGCAAGTACGCCGTGAATCCGAAGGAGTTTGAGGCAGATGCATCGCTCGGTGAGTGGTACCCCATTTCCGTAAATGTTATACAGCTGACGGAGCCGGAATTCCGCGAGTACCTGGATTCCCTCGGGGTTTCGGCAGAGGATGTCCATAAGGCCGGGATCCTGGCGGATCATAGTGTATATTCCATGGGAGACGGTGTAAGGCACCATGCCCGTACCACTACCATCGAAGCCGGAGATAATGTGACCATGTCCTTTCCGGTGGGCAGCAAAGGACTTACGGATGAACAGCTCATGGCCGGTGAGGACGACTGGATCTATGAGGATATTGATGTGCAGATCCTAAAGACCGTATACGAAGAGGAGGAAATGCCCTTTGGCCTCAGCTCCGGATTTGAACGTTACGGCGGTACGATCCTCATCGTCTGTGAAGGGTTCTTCCCGAAGAATCCCTGTGACATGACATACGGCACAATGCGGATCGATGCCGAGGATCCCGAAGAAATGATCCTTCAGATCCGAAAACTCAACGAAAATGGTGAAATCAGCGAGACTTATGTGTATAATGAAGAGTCAGAGGCGAATCGTACCCGCAGGCTGATCCTGGTGGTGGAGATCTTCCTCTACGGATTCATCATCGTGATCGTGCTGATCGGTGTGACAAATGTGCTGAATACCGTGTCTACCAATATGAATCTCAGACAGCGTGAGTTTGCCATGCTGCAATCCGTGGGAATGACAAAGAAAGAGTTTCACCGGATGATCCGGGTGGAAGGCGTATTGTATGTCCTGAAATCCCTGGCATTCGGAATTCCCCTGGGACTCCTGCTTTCCGGACTGGTCTATATCATGATCAGGCGTCAGTTTGATTACGGATATGTGTTCCCATGGCAGGCCATCGTGATCTCTTTCGTGGCGGTGGTACTCATCATCGGACTTTGTATGTGGTCGGCGCTTCGAAAGCAGCAGAAGCTGAATATCATCGAAACGATCCGAAGACAGACCTATTGATAAAAGATTCATAAGAAGGGAAAAAAGATATGAAACTGAAATTGCTCCTTGTGGAAGACAGCCCGATGATCATTCGGGGCCTGCAATATACGTTGGAACAGGCCGGCTATGAGGTGGTGGTCTGCATGTCGAAGCGGATGGCGGATGACCGTCTCATGAAGATGACATTTGATATCGCGATCCTGGATGTGAATCTTCCCGATGGCAGCGGCTTTGACCTTTGCAAGCAGCTGAAGGAGGAGACGGATATCCCCGTGATCTTCCTTACGGCCAGAGATGAAGAAAATGATGTGGTGATGGGCCTGGATCTTGGAGCGGATGATTATATCCTGAAGCCCTTCCGGAACCGAGAGCTGATCTCCCGGATCGAGACCGTGCTGCGGAGAAGCGGAAAGACGAAGAAGGTTCTGAAGGTGGGAGATGTGGAGATCGATGTCGAGACGGATCAGGTGACCGTAAAGGGGCAGCCCGTAGAATTTACCCAGCTGGAATATAAGATCCTTTATATGCTGATGCAGAACGCGGGACAGACCCTGACACGGGAGCAGATCATGGACCGGATCTGGGATATCGCAGGGAATTTCGTGGAAGACAATACACTTACGGTTTACATAAAAAGGATCCGGCAGAAGCTGGGAGCCGCAGATATCATACGTACGGTCAAGGGTATGGGATATCGCGCGGAGGATCCTGCGGATCCGGAGAAGCTTGCAAATGTGGGAGAGATTGACGACTGATCCCCAGGTGACATGCTGGAAGCCGGCATTTTGCCGGACGCGGCGGATCCCGGGCTTCCGAAAAGACCTTATCGGATATGAAATATACGAACAAGCGAAACCGAAGAAATACGAGGATCCTGCTGGCCATTGCATTTGCGATGCTGCTGGCAGTGATCTTGCTGTACGGAAATATCTACCTGGTTTCCCGCCAGAAAGAGGTGGAGCGACAGCAGATCACTGCGGTTGCAGGGCTGATCCGCGAGCAGTTTCCGGAGCTTTCCGATGCGGACATCATGAATTTGATGAAGTATCCGGAAGACCTGGATGAGCGCCTGGAGAAGGGTGAGGCCCTGATGAAGAAATATGGCTATGATGATTCCTTCTTTGCAGCGCAGGAACATCGCCATATGTGGCAGCTGGTGCTGTTCAATTCCGTGGTGATCTTCCTTACGGGAATCATCTGTATCGCGCTGTATGTCTGGCATCGGAGGCGGGTCAGAAGAGAGGTGCGGCAGCTGCAGCAGTATTTCGATCAGCTGAACCGGGGAAGCTATGACCTGGATCCCGGACAGACCACGGAAGGGGATCTGTCCATGCTGCAGAGTGATATCTTTAAGGTGACACAGCTTCTTCGAACGGCGGCGGAGCATGAGAAAGAGAAGAATGAAGAGCTGTCCCGCTGGCTGGCAGACATCTCGCATCAGCTGAAAACGCCGATCGCTTCCATCCGTATCAACCTGGACAACATGCTGGATGATCCGGAAATGCCGGTGGAGCTTCGTAAAGAATTCATGAAGGAATGCAGCATGCAGCTGGAGTGGATCTCATCTCTCGTACAGACGCTTCTGAAACTGGCGAGGATCGATGCCGGAACCGTGGAGCTGAAGAAAGAGGAGATGGATCTTCTGGCGGTAGCCAGGGAATCCCAGAATAAGCTGGGGATCCTTGCGGAGATCGCCGATGTGGATGTGGTCTGGGAGGCTGAGCCAAGAGGAGAGGAGATTGATCCTCAGGGCCTTCCGCCGGTCCACATGACCGGGGATCCGACATGGCAGCTGGAGGCGGTCAGCAACATTTTAAAGAACTGCATCGAACATTCCCGCCCGGGTTCCAAGGTATATCTCTCCATGCGCAATACCACGGTATTTAAAGAGCTCACGATCCGGGATACCGGGGACGGGATTCCGGAGGAGGATCTGCCGCATATCTTTGAACGTTTCTACCGTGCGAAGAATGCGAGAAAGGAGTCCGTGGGAATCGGGCTGTCGCTGGCTTCCAGCATTGTGGAGGCCGGCGGAGGGAAGATCATGGTGAATTCCGTTCGAGGGGAAGGAACCACATTTACCATCCGGTATCTTGTTTAAGGTGAATCTTGTGCTTTACTTATAAGAACAAGTAGGCTATAATGTCAAGGCAAGAGCCACCGGTCTTGCGGTGGCTCTTATCTTGTGTCCGTTCCTGCGGAGAAGGAACGGATGAAGTGCCGGGATAAATCAGAACAGAAAAGAAAGAGGAGAACTGAAACTTATGGTTACAGCAATCGTAGGTGCAAACTGGGGTGATGAAGGAAAGGGCAAGATCACGGATATGCTTGCCGAGACGTCAGACATTATCATCCGCTTTCAGGGCGGTGCAAATGCCGGACATACCATCATAAACAATTACGGGAAGTTTGCTCTTCATACGCTTCCGTCGGGCGTTTTCTATGATCATACCACCAGTATCATCGGAAATGGTGTGGCTCTGGATATCCCGAAGCTTTTCAACGAGATCCGGGACATCGAGTCAAAGGGCGTTCCCACGCCGAAGATCCTGGTATCCGACCGGGCACAGATGGTTATGCCTTATCATGTGCTCTTCGATACCTATGAGGAAGCGCGTCTGGCAGGAAAGTCCTTCGGTTCCACAAAATCCGGGATCGCTCCTTTTTACTCTGATAAATATGCGAAGATCGGCTTCCAGGTCAGCGAGCTTTTTGATGATGAGGCAGCTCTCCGGGAGAAGATCGAGCGCGTGATCGCACAGAAGAATGTGCTTCTGGAGCATTTATATCATCAGCCGCTGCTCACGGTAGACGGTATCTATGCAACGCTGATGGAATATAAGGAAATGGTTGCGCCCTATGTCTGTGACGTATCCGCGTTCCTCTATGAAGCCATCAAAGAAGGCAGGAATATCCTGCTGGAAGGACAGCTGGGTTCCATGAAAGATCCCGATCACGGAATCTATCCCATGGTTACATCCTCCTCCACTCTGGCGGCATACGGTGCCATCGGAGCAGGCATTCCGCCGTATGAGATTAAAAAGATCGTGACGGTCGTAAAGGCATATTCCAGCGCTGTAGGTGCGGGTGAGTTTGTCAGTGAGATCTTCGGCGATGAGGCCGATGAACTTAGACGCCGCGGCGGTGACGGAGGCGAGTTCGGTGCGACCACCGGACGTCCGAGACGTATGGGATGGTTCGACTGCGTGGCAACCCGTTATGGCTGCCGGATCCAGGGAACCACGGATGTGGCATTTACCGTACTGGATGTTCTGGGATATCTGGATGAGATTCCGGTATGTGTGGGCTATGAGATCGACGGTGAAGTGACGAAGGACTTCCCTGTGACCACGAAGCTGAAGAAGGCAAAACCGGTATACAAGGTCCTTCCGGGCTGGAAGACGGAGATCCGCGGTATTACAAAGTATGAGGAGCTTCCGGAGAACTGCAGGAAGTATATCGAGTTCATCGAGTCCGAGATCGGTTTTCCGATCACCATGGTATCCAACGGACCGGGACGGCATGAGATCATTTATCGGAACAAGTAGGATGTACGATCCGAGCAGAAATCAGAATATAGATGTGGATAATAGACAACGGCGCCTGTTTCATCAGACGCCGTTTTTCCTGGTTTTATCATCTTCCCGGATCTCAGCCAGCAGATCCTTGGCCGTCACTCGGGCGGTAAGGTGCTGGTAGATGGCATCGCAGGCTTCTTTTTTATAGGAGAAGGGGATCAGGTATTTCTTCCTGCCCGCTTTGATCAGGATCAGACTGTAAAGCATTTCATTTTCGGGGACGATCAGCGATACGTCATCGATCTGGTCGTAGGTATAGACCGTCTCGCCCCGATGGTGCCTGATCACAAGCTCCGTATCTTTGAATTCGTAGTCGATGTCGTATTTGTCTTCTTCAAAGGTATGAATGAAGAGGTACCCGCCGTAGAGACCGATCAGTGCACCGAGGATGGCTCCGATCACGTGTGTGGAAGCCATGCCGGAGAAGAACAGATAGACCAGCCAGGCACCGAATACAAAGAGGAAGACCCCGAGGTAGCGAAGGGTATTTCTGCTTTTGCTGTTTCTTTTAACATGATAACGGATCATGGATGTCGTCCTTTCGGTATTCTGAAAACATGAACATAGTATAAGGGAATACCCGGTGAAAAACAAGTGGGAATCTCAGGAAGGTTGTGTTATAATATCAAAGGCTATGCTTATCTGATCGAAAAGACGGCATGGCACAAATATAAATGATAACAGGAGCCAGTATGATCCGACTGATAGCAAGTGATATTGACGGAACCCTTGTTCCGGACGGAACCGATCAGATCGATACAAAGATCTATGACGTGATCCGGAGACTGAAAGAGCACGGCATCGCTTTTGCGGGGGCCAGCGGACGGCAGTTTCTCAGCATGAAGAAGCTCTTTGACCCGGTGTGGAAGGATATGTATTACATTACGGATAACGGAAGTATCCTTCGGGATGCGACGACCATCATCCGGAAACATGTGATCCCGCGCAGGCTTTTATTTGAACTCATTCGTGACGCAAAGCGCCTGCCGAACTGCGACATCATGCTGTGCGGACAGGATTGGGCTTACTGTGAGGAATACAGTGAGATGTTCTTCTGGATGCGGGATTCCTACAAGTATAACATCCAGGTTCTGGGGGATTTTGAGATGCATCTTACGGATGATATCGTGAAGATGTCCATCTATCAGAAGGATACCGCGGAAGCGACGGTAAATGAATGGTTCACGCCGAAATGGCAGAGTCAGTTTAAGATCGCTTCTGCAGGAACCATGTGGATGGATATCGTGGAACCGGACGCGGATAAGGGCAGCAGTCTTCGGGATCTGCAGGAGAGACTGGGGATCTCCAGGGAAGAGACCATGGTTTTCGGGGACAATCTGAATGACATCGGTATGCTGGAAGCCGCGGAAGAGAGCTATGCCATCGGCAGCGCTCGGGATGAGGTGAAGCAGGCGGCGAAGCATGTGGCGCCCCCGCTCAAAGAAAATGGTGAGACAGCGGTGCTGAAGGAGCTGCTCCGGCAGCTGGATGATGCGGCGAGGTAACTGTGAGACCGCAGTGACAGACGATGAGACGGATCAGGCGCAGACTGTGAGTTAAATTTTGCCGGCAGCAGCAGGAAAGGTATGACCGGAGCTTTTCTCCACGGGTGCGGAGCGATCCGTATCCATGAGCAGGAAACCGGGAACTGTTCTTTGCTGTGAGCATAAAGAAGTTATGATAAGGAGTATGATCATGAGCAAGATCGAGATGAAGACACCTCTGGTTGAGATGGACGGCGACGAGATGACGCGCATTCTCTGGAAGTACATTAAGGACGAGCTTCTGCTTCCCTTCGTAGATCTGAAGACAGAGTACTACGACCTGGGACTGAAGCACCGGGACGAGACGGATGATCAGGTCACCGTGGATTCTGCCGAGGCTACAAAGAAGTATGGTGTGGCTGTGAAATGCGCCACCATCACTCCCAACGCTGCCCGTGTGGAGGAGTACAATCTGAAGGAAATGTGGAAGAGCCCCAACGGGACCATCCGTGCCATTCTGGACGGAACGGTATTCCGTGCGCCGATCCAGGTAAAGGGGATCACCCCCTGCGTAAAGAACTGGGAGAAGCCCATTACCATCGCACGTCACGCATACGGTGATGTCTATAAGGCAAGCGAGATGAAGATCCCGGGCCCCGGAAAAGTGGAGCTGGTTTATACAGCGGCAGACGGAACCGAGGAGAGAGTTCTGGTACATGATTTTAAGTCTGCAGGTGTGGTACAGGGACAGCACAACCTGATTCCCTCTATCGAGAGCTTTGCAAGAAGCTGCTTTACCTATGCGCTGGATACAAAGCAGACCCTGTGGTTTGCCACCAAGGATACCATTTCCAAGAAGTACGATCATACCTTCAAGGATGTGTTCCAGGAGATCTTCGATATGGAGTATAAGGAGAAATTTGATGCGGCAGGCATCGAGTATTTCTATACACTGATCGACGACGCGGTTGCCCGTGTCATGAAGTCCAAAGGCGGTTTCATCTGGGCCTGCAAGAACTACGACGGAGATGTGATGAGCGATATGCTGTCCTCTGCCTTCGGTTCACTGGCGATGATGACTTCGGTTCTGGTATCTCCCCAGGGCTTCTATGAGTATGAGGCTGCACATGGTACCGTACAGCGCCACTACTACAAGCATCTGGCAGGAGAGGAGACCTCCACGAACCCGGTAGCCACCATTTTTGCATGGACCGGCGCACTCCGGAAGAGAGGAGAGATGGACGGAATTCCTCAGTTGGCGGAATTCGCGGATAAGCTGGAGAAGGCTACTTTGTCTACCATCGAGAGCGGCGTGATGACCAAGGATCTGGCACTCATCACCGAGCTTGAAAATGTGACCGTAAAGAATACAGAGGATTTCATTAAGGCCATCCGGACAACACTGGAAGGAATCCTGTAATAAGGAAAATAATCGTGAGTATATGGGACATACTGAAAATTGAACCTACCCGCGATGCGGATGCCCTGAAGAAAGCATATCGCCGGCAGCTGGTGAAGGTACATCCCGAGGACGACCCGGAGGGCTTTCAGGCTCTCCGGGGAGCCTATGAGGAGGCTGTCCGTCTGGCTGAAATGCCGGATGCCCATGGAGAGGCAGATCAGGAAAACGATGCGAAGACGGGCGCGGGCTCCCGTATGAATGCTTCCGGAGAGGCGGAAGCCTCTTATGATGAGAGCACTCCGGAGGGGCGGATCAGGAAAACGATGCAGGAGATCTATGCATCGTTTTTTCGGCGTGTTCAGGTTTCCGAGTGGGAGACCCTTCTTTCGGATCCTTTTTTTACAGCCATTGACACCGAGGAGGAGGCACTCCTCCTGCTCCTGGATTTTATCATTGAACATTACATCCTTCCGCATCAGGTGTTCCGGTTTCTTGTGGAACGGCTGTCCCTGAATGACCGGAGGGAAGAACTTCTGGAGCATTTTCCTTTCCGTTTTCTGGATTATATCACCACCAATGCGGTCTATCCCGATGCAGTGGACTATACACTTTTTTCAGGCCCGGAGGACTACGATTATGACAGCCTGATCGGGATCATATCTGAATTCTCCAGGGCAAATAAGATCGGCGACATCGAGACTCAGGAGAAACTTCTTCCGAAGCTCTCGGATCTTCCCGTCCGAAATCCGGACATAGAAGTCTTAAAATGCAGGTATCTATGGCAGGCGGATCAGAAGGATAAGGCCGAGGAGGAGCTGGACCGGATCGAGCAGGAGTATCCCGGATCAGTGAATGTGCTGATCACAAAAGGAGATATCCTCCAGCATACGAACCGGATCGATGAGGCAGAAAATTACTACCGGAGA
>CAMPAX010000033.1 GCA_946633495.1 uncultured Lachnospiraceae bacterium
ATCGAGCTGAAGAATGGTGAACTGGGCGCTTATACCATCACCGAGAAGAATTACAACAAGGCAAGCGGTGCAGCCGTAGAGGTAAGCTATAAGCTGGATGGCGGCGAGAAGACCGTATCCGAGACCGCAGGAGTCGTTGTAGCGGATGGTACGACCAGGACGGTAGCATTTAACGATGAGTACCTGAAGGACGGCGAGATCGTGATCACCAAGACCTTTGGTGGTCCGGTAGTCGAGGATGACTTCAACACGCTGACCTTCGAAGTAAAGAAGGACGGCGAGACAACCGGTACAGAATACAAGCTGGCTGATTTCGAATATGACAAGGATACAGATGTCTACACGAAGAAGATCAAGGTTAAGCATGAGGATCTTGGCAAGTACACCGTAACCGAGAAGAACTACAATGAGGCAAGCGGGGTGGCTGTTGTTGTAACCTACAAGGTGGGCGATACAGAGGCAACCGGTACATCCGCAGAGGTAACCGTAACAGAAGGAAAGTCGGAAGTTGTTGAATTCAACAATGAGTATCCTTCCGGAAAGCTCACTGTTCATGTAACAGAGAAGAACAGCGGTAAGGATGTTCCGGATGCGGAAGTTGAGGTTAAGTCTCCGGATGGAACCACCAAGACCTACAAGACCAATGATAAGGGCGAGGTTGTGGACGAGAATGGTGATGAACTGGAAGTTCTTCCGGGCGAGTATGAGGTGACTGTTACAAAGGTACCGGAGGGTTACGACGTAACCACCGGTGAGACAGGAACCGTAACCGTACCGAAGGATGGGGAAGGACATCATGATGCTGTGATCGAGACAGATCGCGGTGGTATCCTGATCACCGTCGTTGATGAGGATACAAATGAACCGGTGAAGGACGCAACGGTTGTTGTAACAGAGCCGGATGGTACCAGGAAGACTTACAAGACGGATGAGAACGGTCAGGTAACGGATTACGCTGAGAAGGATGAGTACGATAATTACACAGCGGAAACCGGCGATTATACCTACAAAGTGACCAAGGTTCCGGAAGGCTATCACGTAACCGTTGGCGAGGAGCAAACGGGAACCGTAGAAACCGGAAAACTGACCGAACTGGAAGCAAAGATCGCACCTGTTCCGGAAGAAGAAACCGGTAAACTGACTGTACATGTAACTGAAGAGAAGAGCGGCAAGGATGTTCATGATGCAGTTGTCGAGGTTGAATATCCTGACGGAACCAAGAAGACCTATAAGACGGATGAAAATGGTGAAGTGAAGGATGAGGACGGCAATGATCTGATCGTTCCTGTCGGAGAGTACAAGATAACCGTGATCGAAGTTCCGGAGAACTATGATGTTAAGACCGGCGAGACAGGAACCGTAGTAGTTCCAAAGAACGATGAAGGACATCATGACGCAGTGATCGCAACTGATCGCGGCGGAATCCTGATCACTGTTTATGACGAGATCACAGGTGATGTTGTTCCGAATGCAAAGGTTGTTGTAACCGACACCGAGGGTGTGGAGCATGAGTTTGTTACAGATGAAAACGGACAAGTGACTGAATTCGCTAAGAAAGATGAATTTGGTAACTACACATCTGTACCCGGCATCTACAAGTATAAGGTGACCGAGGTCCCTGAAGGCTATCGTGTAACCATAGGCGAGGACCAGGAAGCAGAGGTTGTGGCATCCAAGCTGACAGAGCTGGAGGCAAAGATCGCACCGAAGACCGGTGGGCTGGATATCAAGGTTATCGATGAGAAGACCAGGAAGCCGGTACCGGGCGCAACCGTAGAAGTTGAATATCCGGATGGAACAGTTCATACTTTTGTGACAGACGAAGATGGTATGATCAAGGAACTGGCCGAGCAGGATGATCAGGGCCGTTACAAAGCAAAGATCGGTACCTACAAGATCAAGGTAACGAAGGTTCCGGAAGGCTATTCCGTAACAGTAGGTGAGGTGGTCGAGGAAACCGTGGAAGTGGATCAGCTGAAGCATCATGTAGCTGAGATCGCAACCGCATCCAGAGATCAGCATACCGTACAGACCGGTGATTCTACTCCGATCGCACTGTTCATCGGAATGATGATCGCATCCGCAGCAGGCGCTGCATTTGTGATCAGCCGCAAGAGAAAAAATCACAGATAATCAGAGTTGGCGCTGAAAATGCATTTCATAACACGTGATCTGCAGTGAGCTGATTCAAAACATCGGGAGTCGATTCCATATGGGATCGGCTCCTTTTCCATACACAGGGAAGAAGGTACGTCGGCGAATGCGTATGTTTGAATCGTCGGCTCCTTTTCCACACACAGGAAAGAAGGAGATTGCTTTGCGGAGGGTAAGTTTCTGTGGAATCGGTTCCTTGCTTGTGTTATACTGTATGTTAGGATTTTAGACGCTGAATAACGGAGAGAAACGATGATACCCATTCATTTTGTATTTTATTCGGATCTTGGTGAAGATGTGGAAGAAGCGTTCCGCGCGGTTTCCGTATCTGAATATGAAGATGTGTCCTTTTCGGTGGAACACGTCACGGAATTTAAGAAGCCGGAGGGACAGCTTCCGGTCCTTATCACAACCTATACCAGCCGCCTCAAGAAGGTAGAGGGGCACGGATTCCGGACGGTATTCTGTGCTGAGACGGATCAGCTTGGTGGGGCATCTTTTGATGTGCTCTGGCCCGCAAAGGAAAGTGTGGAAGAGCGGACCGAACATTTTCGGGAGCTGCTCCGGCTGCTTGTGGCTGAGCATAGGGCGTGGGAGTATCGGATGCTCCTGGATGCAACCATAAATACCGTTCAGGATATGCTCTGGTATAAGAGGACTGACGGAATCCATATGCTGGTGAATGATTCTTTCGCCAAAACCGTGCATAAGGATAAAAGAGATATTGCAGGCAAGGACCATTATGAGGTTTGGGATGTGCCCCGCCCGAAGGCAAATGAAGAACCGTATGACTGTTCCGAGTCTGAACGGATTTCCATCCGCAGCGGGAAAACCTGCTCCTTTGAGGAGTCGGTGGCGACCCGGGAAGGCATGAAGCATATTACGACCTATAAGACCCCGATCTACGATTCCTTCGGACACGTCTATGGAACTGTAGGAGTGGGACATGATGTTACGAATCTGAGCAACCTCGGGATTGAGCTTTCTCTTCTGGTGGAGAATATTCCGGTGCCCATGTTCATTGCGATGCCGGACTGGACCATCGTTCGTATGAATACCGCATTTATGGGGATCGCAAAGGTAGAAGAAGCGACTCTGGAGGAGTTTGATTTCCCTGCATGGAAAAAGGAAAACCTTCTCCCCATGAAAGAACCGGTGGTCAACCGGAAACATCATACCGTAGAACAGGAATTTGAATCCTATATTGACGGGGAGCGGCATATTTATATCCTGACAGAGCATGTGGTACATGATTATTTCGGAAATGCGTCCGGATATCTGTGCCTGATGCGGGATATCACCATCAACCGCGTATACGAGCAGGAAGTGACGCTTCTTGCGTCAACGGACGGTCTTACAGGGCTGTATAACCGTCGGTATTTCTATAAATATCTGACGGAGCAGGCTTCGAAGCTGTGGATGCTTCTGTACATGGATCTGGATGGGTTCAAGGGAGTAAATGATCTTTTGGGGCACCGCCGTGGGGATGAAGTGCTGATTCAGACGGCCGGTCTGCTGAAGGAAATTTTCCCGGTTTCGAAATGCGTCCGCCTCGGCGGAGACGAATTCGCGGTCCTGATCGAAGAGGATCTGCAGGAAGGTGTTCTGCAGGAGAAGATAAAAGAGCTTGAGAATCGGGTGGAAATGCTGATCCCGGAGGAACCGGATATGTTGTCCATCAGTGTGGGTGTCGTTGCGCGTCGGGGAGAGCTTACGGATATCGATGCATTTATCCATGAAGGCGACAGCCGCATGTATGAGATCAAGCGCAGGCATCACGAGGAAAGAAAGCGCCGCAGGAAGATATTCGCGCCCCGGGACGGTTCGGAGATGGTTCAGCTCCGTTACATGGAGAGTTTCCGGAATACTTTTATCGAGATGGAAGGAATCCCCTGGAGTGAGAATGATGAGAAATACGATCATTTCAATGCGCTTTGCAAAATGCTCCGGATCGCAAGAGTGGAGGTGATCACCTTTGCGAATCCTGAGAAAGAGCATGAAAATGACGGCCGGATCGAAGTGAAGTTTGCCGACGGAGAAGCCGACGAAAGGCGTTTCATGGACCGGCGAAATGTCACTCATGGATTTAATATCGTTTTTGTGCGCGCATGGCAGAAGCTCGGGGATGCAGACTGGAACGAGGCAGAGAAGGAAGGCGTGGATCTTGTTCTCCGGATGCTCTTCGTATTAAAAGGACGTCGGCGTCTGATGCACCTTGCAGAGAGACTCAGTTTCCTTGACCAGTCTCTGGATATTAAAAATCATAAGTTCTTCATGCAGTCCCTTGAAAGACTGTATCAGCAGAACAAGATCTCGAACTATACCGCCATGCATTTGAACTTAAGGCGGTTCTCCGTGGTGAATCAGCGGCTGGGCCGCAACCTTGGAACCGAGGTCATGAAGCGGTATGCCAAGACTATAGAAGCGGCTCTGTCCGGAGACGAGATGATCGCCCGTCTTGGCGGGGACAAATTCACCCTTCTGGTGGAGAAGGACCATGCGGAGGACATTCTGGATCTGGTACGGGAAATGATGGTGGTTTATGACGATTCCACGGGTGACCGTGTACGTGTGACGACTTCGGTGGGAATCTATGAGCTGCCGGAGGACGGAACTGCCTCCTCTCCTTCAGAGATCATGGACCGGATCACGCGGGTAGGTCAGCGTGCAAGGAGTGGAAATGATGGTCAGGTAGTTTATTATGATGCCGTCATGACCGATCTTCGTGCACGGGAACTGGATATAGAGGCGAATTTCCGGGACGCACTGGAGAAGGAAGAGTTTGAGGTCATGTACCAGCCCAAGGTGGGTATGGAATCCTATATCATGACCGGTGCGGAAGCGCTTTGCCGATGGAATCATAACGGGCGTACGGCTCTGCCGGATGATTTTATTCCGCTTCTGGAGCAGAGCATGGAGATCTGTGCGCTGGATATGTATATGCTGGATCATGTGTGCCGTGACATTCGCAAATGGCTGGATGAGGGGCGCAGAGTTCCGCGGATCTCCGTGAACCTGTCCCGTCGGAATCTGGCGGATGCGGATCTTCTGCAGCATATCATCGGAATCCTGGACAGGCATCAGGTTCCCCATCATTATCTGGAGATCGAGCTTACAGAAACCGCAATGGATGTTCAGTTCGGGGACCTGAAGAAGATCGTGGAGGGTATCCGGGAGGCGGGGATCACTGCATCGGTGGATGATTTCGGCGTTGGTTACTCCTCACTGACACTGATCAGGGATATTCCCTGGGATGTGCTGAAGATTGACCGCAGCTTCCTTCCGGCGGAAGGAGATGCATTAGAGGTTCAGAAAACGCTGATGTTCCGTTACGTGGTTGCCATGGCGCAAAGCATGGGGCTGAAATGTCTTGTGGAAGGCATCGAAACCTCGGATCAGCTGCGGCTGATCCAGCAGAACGGCTGTGACGAAGCCCAGGGCTTCTTCTTTGACCGGCCGCTCAGCAGAACGGATTTTGAACAAAGGATGGACAGCTCGGATTATGCCCGTATCGCAGGATCCTCGGGTGTGTGGTAGAAACCGATTGTATCGTATGAATTCCATGACATGAGGTAAGAATATGTGGAAGAAACATGTGCAAACAGTTTCATATGACCGCGAGCGGTACCAGCCGGCGGTGAAGACCAGTATCTGCACCGGGGAACGGGTGGCGGGTCTGATCGATCTTACCACGCGTAAATTTCAGGATATCACTTTGATCCGAAATGATAAGGAGCTTGCGGAATTCTGCCGACAGTACGGGGTGACGGAAGCGGAGCTGAAGAAAATTGTGTGACATGGAACGGAGGAACCGAATATGACAGGATTGGATGTTCAGGAATTAAAGAGTCCGGATTCACGCCTTCTTTCCGCGGCAAGAGAAGCGGGTGGGAAAGCATATGCGCCGTACTCCGGCTACCATGTGGGAGCGGCGGTCCTGACGGATACAGGTGAGATCTTCACCGGATGCAATGTGGAGAACGCCTCCTACGGGCTTACCAACTGTGCCGAACGGACAGCCATTTTCAAGGCAGTCAGCAGCGGGGCGAGGAAGATTACCCTAGTTGCGGTTGCGGGACCGGTGGACGGTTCACCGGCATACCCTTGCGGCGCCTGCAGACAGGTGATCGAAGAATTTGCGGAGTCCGGTCAGATGCCCATCTATGTTTCGACAGGGGCAGAAAGTTATGAAGTCTATACCCTTGCGGAACTGCTCCCGAAGGGATTTCGTTTACTGAGCTGAATTCATTCACGGTGTTACAGAATTACCGGAGTTCATCATGGAGAAAGAAGAAAAGAACAATCAAATAGAGGAACCGGCCGTGGATGAAAAAGCCGCACGGAAGAGTCTTCTGCGTTATCATACCTTCCGTATGGTATCCGTAGGTGTGGTTGATGAGCCCATTAACCAGGCTTATGATGTGATCAGTACCGTTGCCCTGATCGTGAATCTGGCCGTTATGATCTTGAATACATTTGATACTCTGGCTGAACGGTTCGGAGATCTTTTCATGATCATAGAACAGATCACGGTGTTCTTTTTTGCGGTGGATTACGTGCTTCGCGTTTACACTGCAAAATATCTTTATCCGGAAACCTCGGAGGGCAAAGCGACTCTTCGGTACATCTTTTCTTTTGCCGGTATCATCGATCTGCTTTCTTTTCTGCCGTTTTATCTGCCGGTATTTTTCCCGGCGGGGGCATCCGTCTTCCGAATGTTCCGGGTGGCGCGGATCATGCGGCTTTTCCGGATCAATGCGTATTATGATTCTCTGAACGTCATTACGGAGGTCCTCTCCAGCAAGAAACAGCAGCTGCTGTCCTCCGTCTTTATCATTCTGGTTTTGATGGTGGCTTCCAGCCTCTGCATGTACAGTATTGAAAATGCGGTTCAGCCCGATGTCTTCAAGAATGCTTTCTCCGGCATCTGGTGGGCTTCTTCAACGCTGCTTACAGTAGGATATGGAGATATCTATCCCATCACTACCATGGGGAAGGTTCTTGGCATCGCCATCACATTTTTGGGCGTCGGTATGGTTGCCATCCCTACCGGTATCATTTCCGCCGGATTTGTGGAGCAGTATACGCGCCTGAAAAGGATCGGGGAATCCGGATCGG
This sequence comes from uncultured Lachnospiraceae bacterium, assembly GCA_946633495.1. GTDB lineage: Bacteria > Bacillota > Clostridia > Lachnospirales > Lachnospiraceae > Eubacterium_Q. The sequence goes on from CAMPAX010000033.1 coordinate 7,273, forward strand.
AAGAGGATATCAAGTTTATTCATGTAAAGCTAAGCGGAAAAGATGACTGGGTCGGAAAGCAGGTGAAAGAGGTGGGGCTTCCTCACGGTGCCATTATCGCAGTGATCCAGCGTGGAAAAGAGGTGATCGTGCCCCGGGGAAATGTAGTCCTTCAGGCCGGAGACCGATTGCTGATCGGCGCAGAGGCGTTGAAGGGTGACACGCCAATGAATATAAAGGAGATCATTCTGGAGAAGGGGCATGAATGGAATGGTCTTGCGGTAAGAGATCTGGATATCTCAAGGAAGACATTTCTGGTTATGGTGCGCCGGTCCGGACGGACGATCATTCCAAAGGGAGATACCGTGCTTCGGGCGGGTGATGCAGTGGTTCTTTACAGCCAGAAGAAGCTGGGAGAGGCCGACGGCAGTACGGATACGTGACGGTATCGGGTGGCATCGATAGAAGTACGGATATGTGACGGAATCGGGTGGCATCGATAGAAGTACGGATATGTGGCGACGTCGGCGGGCATCGGTAGAAGTACGGATACATGGCGACATCGGCGGGCGTCGATAGAAGTACGGATACATAGCTGCATCGAATGGCATCGATGGCCGGAAGATCAGCAGACGAGGAACGAAATGAAACAGAACTACGAGATCATACTTGCATCCGGTTCGCCGCGGCGGAGAGAACTTCTTACTCAGGCGGGACTTTCCTTTCGGGTAAAGACGGCGGACGTGGATGAAACTCCGACAAAGACAAAGCCCGAGAAGGTAGTGGAAGAGTTATCCCGGCGTAAAGCAGAAGCAGTGGCTGAACAGATCCTGAACGAGGAGGGATCGTTTGAACTTTCCGCTTCGCCCAGGATCATTGTGGCAGCCGACACCATCGTGGCTATGGACGGGGAGATACTGGGAAAGCCAAGGGATACGGAGGATGCGGTCCGTATGCTTCGGGAGTTATCCGGGCGGACCCATGAAGTATATACAGGCGTTACGATCCTCGTACCGGCGGATGGGAAGCAGGAGCCTGAGAGTGAGGCGGATGGGAAGCAGGAGCCTGAGAGTGAGGCGGATGGCAGATTGAGCTCCTGGAACTGTACATTTTCTTCCTGTACAAAGGTGATGTTTTATCCGCTGTCAGATGAGGAGATCCTTGACTATGTCGCATCCGGCGAACCTATGGATAAGGCCGGCGCGTACGGGATCCAGGGGCTCGGAGAGCGTCTGGTGGAAAGGATCGAGGGGGATTACAACAATGTGGTGGGATTCCCCTTATCTCACTTTCTCCGGATCCTTGCGAAGCAGGGAATGATCACATATGAGGTGTAACCGCATAGGATGCGCCATGGATTTCGGCAAATCAAATCAGATCAAGAAAGAAGGACGGGTCCTGTGCAAGCTGCGCGGAGCCCGTCCCTCTGTTTTTGATCACCATTCATCGCCGTAGAAAGGATCATCTAAATATTCGTTCCATCTGCCGGTCTTGCGGTCATAGGATCGGATGAGATATCCTTCTCCGTTAAAATAACATTCCTGACCGTCGATATCACCGATATGTCCCTTGATGTAATAGGATCCCTTGCCGAACCACCATCCCTTTTTGTCCTTGTGCCAGCGGTAGCCGCCGGTCTTCATGACTCCGTTCGTATCGATATAATAACCGTCTACATAGCATTCCCAGGAGTATTTCGGATCATCCATCTGCACGATGGAACGTGCCATCTCACCGCCATAGGTGGGATCGAGGTAATACCATTTTCCGCTATACTTAAACCATCCGGTCTTTAGGGAACTGTCCTTGTTCAGGTAATACCAGTAATAGTCATAAAGAGCGAACCAGCCGCTGCCTTCCTTCATGACTCCGTCTTCATCAAAATAGTAGAACTTCTTTCCGGCGGTTCCCACGGGACTGGTGTCCTTTCCGCCGTGGGAGAACATCAGACCATTGTAATAATCGAAGAAATACCATTTCTTGTTGATCTCTTTCCAACCGGTAAGGCAGGAGCCGTCTTTCTTCACATAGATCCAGCCGAAGTCAGGGATCTCATGCCAGCCTTTTGGAAACAGATGTCCTTGTTCGTTAAAATAATAGACCTTTCCGTCGATGCGGGCCCAGGTATCCATTAAAACATCGAAGCCGGACATATATTTCCATTTTGTTCCATCCTTTTTCCAGCCCCATTTGGCGGGTTCGGTGTCCTCAGACCAGTAGTAGCCGAGCATCGGTAAACCGATGGGATACCCATTATGATATTCATCGAAAATGTACCCGCCCGGGGTGAAGAAATACCAGTAGTCATCCACAATATGCCATCCGTTCTTCAGTACTTCTCCGGTTTTCTTGTTGACTACCCGTGCAAATTTCTGATCAAACCTGACACCGTCTGAGAAGTCCCAGATCCAGGGGCTTTTTTCATCATACTCGTCGGTAGTGACGGTTTTTGCCTCTGCCTCCCCCGTGCTGAAGGGCATAAAGAGCAGGATGAATGCTGCAAGAGCAGTGCATAGCAGTAGTTTTTTGAGTGCTTTCCCCATATTTTTCCCTCCCGTTTTGATATAGTTGGCGTCCCGCGTTTTCTGCCGGCCGGGTATGGCCGGCAGCGGTTCACCACTGATTTTATTATATGCGGAACTGAAATCGGTTTCAATTTATTTTTTCGTGTATTTATGCCCTGAAACGTAACTTTTTCATGACAAAACATGAGATAACGTGTATAATGTTCTTTGGGTGCTGTCTGTTCCGATGAGGAAGAGCAGGATCCGGATACCTGCGGTTTTTGTCGGGATGGGGCCGATACGCAGGGAACGACATCTTATGTTTTCCACGGTTGTATAAAGACCGTGAAAGCGAGCAGAAAGTTATTTAGGAGGAGGAAACACTATGAATGTGTACACAACGGACAAGATCCGGAACGTCGCTCTTTTGGGGCATGCAGGAAGCGGCAAGACTTCCCTGGTGGAAGCGATCGCATATCTTGCCGGGATGACCAGCCGCATGGGGACCGTAGCAAACGGAAATACCCTCAGCGACTACGAGAAGGAAGAGGTTAAGAGAGGAATCTCTCTTAAGACTACGGTCATTCCGGTTGAGTGGGACGGCGTGAAGGTGAATCTTTTGGATACACCGGGTTCCCCGGATTTTATCGGCGAAACAGAAGAGGCAGTCTCTGTAGCGGATGCAGCCGTGATCGTAGTTTCAGGTAAGGCCGGCATTGAGCCCGGAACAAAGCGCGCATGGGAATTCTGCGAGAAGAAGAACCTTCCCCGTATGATCTTTGTTACGGAAATGGATGATGACCATGCAAGCTTCCGTGAGGTAGTTCAGGCTCTTCAGGAGTTGTACGGCAAGCACATCGCCCCCTTCCATCTGCCGATCCGTGAGAATGAACAGTTCGTGGGGTATGTAAATGTCATTCAGCAGAAGGCAAAGCGCTGGAACGACAAGGGAACCGTTGATAAATTCGATGTTCCGGACTATTCCCGGGAGAATCTGGAGATCTGCCGTGAAGCACTTCTGGAGGCAGTGGCTGAAACCAGCGAGGAATTTATGGAGCGTTATTTCGGCGGCGACACCTTCTCCGACGATGAGATTCGTGCAGCTCTTCGTGTAGGTGTGCATGATGGTTCCGTAGTACCGGTGCTGATGGGCTCCAACACTCTGGCACGTGGTATGTTCACACTGATGGCAGACATCATCAAATATTTCCCGAGTCCGGATCAGTGCAAATGTGCAGGAATCAACACAACGAATAACGAAGTATACAATGCGGACTATGATTTCGCAAAGCCGAAGTCTGCGTATGTCTTCAAGACCATCGCCGATCCGTTCATCGGTAAGTACTCTCTGATCAAGGTAATGTCAGGCGTTCTGAAGCCGGATGATGTACTCTTCAACTATCACAGAGAGACAGAAGAAAAGCTCGGCAAGCTTTACACCATTTGCGGCAATAAGACCGAAGAGGTGAAGGAGCTTCATGCCGGCGATATCGGTGCTCTTGCGAAGCTGACGGTAACACAGACCACGGATACCCTGTCCATGAAGAAGACACCGGTAACATTTATCCGTGCAGCGATCTCCAAACCTTATGTATATCGTCGTTATACGGCGAAGCAGAAGGGTGATGAGGATAAGATCTCCCAGGCACTCGCAAAGATGATGATGGAGGATCCGACGCTGAAGACCGTAAATGACGGTGAAAATGGCCAGACTCTGATTTATGGTATCAGCGGAACCCATCTGGAATCCGTTCAGAGTGTGCTTCAGGAGAAATACAAAGTAGAAATCGAGCTTTCCCGTCCGCGTACCGGTTTCAAGGAGACCATCCGCAAGAAGGCAGATACCGAGTACAAGTACAAGAAGCAGTCCGGCGGACACGGACAGTACGGTCATGTTAAGGTGATCATCGAGCCCTCCGGCGATATGGATACACCGTATGTATTTGAGCAGACCGTAGTCGGTGGTGCAGTTCCGAAGAACTACTATCCGGCAGTTGAGAAGGGCGTGATCGAGTCCGTAAAGGCAGGCCCTCTGGCTTCCTATCCGGTAACGGGTGTAAAGGTGACGTTGTATGACGGAAGCTATCATCCGGTTGACTCCTCCGAGCTTGCATTCAAGGTTGCTACCGAGCAGGCGTTCAAGAAGGGATTTATGGAGGCAGCTCCGGTGTTGCTTGAACCCATCGCTACCATCGATGTTGTGGTTCCGGATGAGTTCACGGGCGACGTTATGGGTGATCTGAACAAGCGCCGTGCAAGAGTGCTTGGTATGAATCCGGAGAAGAAGGGATATACGGATATTCAGGCAGAGATCCCGTATCTGGAACTTTTCGAGTATGACCAGAAGCTTTACTCCATGACAAAGGGCAGCGGTGTCTTCACCTATGAGTTTGCAAGATATGAGCAGGCTCCGGATGACGTGGCTAAGAAGGAGATCGAAGCGAATAAGCAGGAAGCATAAGTCAGCGATAATACATGAATCAGCGCCCGCGGTCTAAGTCCATTCGGCTTGGATCGCGGGCGCTTTCAGATGTCATCTGATAATCAAAAAACGGATGCAGGAAGCACCCGTTTCATTGGTTAGAAGAAGAGTTTTTTTTGCAAGCCCGGATGTTAATTGTCAGAATCGTTATTCTATATTTGTTAAGGGAGTACCGGAAAAAATATAACCCGGGCTTGCAATAGTTAGCATACACTAACAAATAATGATTGTCAAGAGATATTTGAAATTTGAGGTAAAATTTATATTCCGAACGACTTCTTATAAAACCAGGTAGCCTTGGCTAAATGAAAAACTCAGTCAGATAGACTGCCAGGCAGGCCAGAAGCGCCACAGTGGTCAGGGAGCATTTTTTAAGTGCCAGCCCAATGGCAACGGCAAATCCTACGCAGGCGGAGATAATGGATTCCGTCGCTGTAAAGATGGCCGGAATGGTCATGGCGGTCAGGACTGCATAAGGAATATAGTACAGGAAGGAACGGACGAACCGGTTCCGGATCCTGTGGCGGATGGCAATAAAGGGAAGTACACGGATGAGATAAGTGGAACCCGCCATCAGTGCCAGATACAGAAAGAAGGTGGAGAGCGTCATGGCGTCACCTCCTTGCTGCCGGATTGATCGGCGGTTTTCCGTGTGTTTGAGGAGCTGGTTTGATCGGTGGTTTTCAGAGCACCGGCGGATCCGGTTCCGTCGGGTGCGGTGTCCTTATCTGCTCGTTTTTCTCCGGCAGTTTCGTTACTCTCCTCCGGCTCTGGTTCATCCTCGATGGGATGCACGATGGCGGCTATGGCAGCAGCCACAACAGCAGCAATGCTGATAGCGATACCGGAGGAAACATTCTTCAGGAAGGGTACATATGCAAATGCCGTACTGATGGCGGCTGCCACAACGGCAGCTAAAAGCACGTATTTATTCTCCTTTGCCGGAGGAACCACGATGGCAACAAACATACCGTAGAGTGCAAGACCCAGTGCACTGAGGACGGCGGCGGGAAGAACCTCACCCATGGACGCACCCAGCAGGGTTCCCAGAGTCCAGCCGATCCATGGCAGAGTTGCAAGCCCCGCAAAAAAGGAGCGGGATACTACAGGACGGGTTACTGCGACCGCGAAGATCTCGTCTGTGATGAAAAAACCAAGGATCCATTTCCAGATCCCGCGAAAGCGTTGGTTCAGCTTTTGGGACAGGGAAATGGACATGAAGGAATACCGGACGTTGATCGTCAGCTGAGAGATCAGCATGTCCAGATAAAGTCCGGGGGTTGCCATCATCTGGATACCGGCAAACTGTCCGGCGGAGGTGACGGTGGTGAGAGACACCAGCGTCGCCTGCCAGACCGTAAGCCCGTATCGGACAGCTAATATTCCGAATGTAAAGGATACGGACAGGTATCCCAATGCAATGGGGATACCTGCCCGAAGTCCGTGTCTGTATTCCATGGTTTGCTCCTGCAATAGGTTACGATTTGTGTCAAAGATCAGTCAGCAAGCTTCATGTCACCGTCTTTTACCCAGCCTAATTTCTTCAGTCCCGCGTTAATGAGAAGCGACAGGATGGCCGGGAGCACGAAGCAGATCAGGATGAGACCGAGCCAGTCAAAGGCAGTGATAGCCTCTTTGGTTCCGGCTGTCACATCGTTGACCCAGCCGGTATATACGCCGATCTGTCCCACCAGTCCGCAGGTACCCATACCGGAGGATACCGCGGCACCATTCATCTGCATCTGGAAGACACAGGTGGCAAGGGGTCCGGTGATGGCGGACGCCAGCGTCGGTGCGATCCAGATCCGAGGATTCTTTACGATATTTCCCATCTGAAGCATGGAGGTTCCGATGCCCTGGGAAATGAGTCCGCCCCAGCCGTTTTCTTTAAAGGAGATGACTGCGAAGCCGATCATTTGCGCGGAACAGCCTGCCACAGCGGCACCGCCCGCAAGTCCTACCAGACCGAAGGAAGCGCAGATCGCGGCAGAGGAAATGGGCAGCGTCAGGGCCATACCCACTGCCACCGATACGATGATGCCCATGAAGAACGGCTGAAGCTCGGTTGCATCCATGATGCGCTCACCGATCCACATTGCGCCGTCGCCGATGGGCGGGGCGATGAGCCAGGACAGGAAGATACCGATACCGATGGTGACAAAGGGTGTTACCAGAATATCGACCTTCGTCTCCTTGGAGACCAGTTTGCCGAATTCCGCAGCAATGATGGCGATAAAAAGAACGGCAAGAGGACCGCCCGCACCGCCCAGAGCATTTGCAGAAAAGCCGACGGTGATCATCGAGAAGAGGACCAGAGGCGGACATTTCAGAGCGTAGCCTATGGCGATGGCCATGGCGGGACCGCTCATGGCGGAGGCCAGTCCGCCTACGGTATATTCCTTGCCGGCGACTGTAGCAACAGTCGAGGTAAGGAAGCCGATGTCGAACTGCTTGCCGATGGTATCAATGATGGTTCCGATGAGGAGGGAGCAGAAGAGTCCCTGTGCCATGGCGCCCAGCGCGTCGATGCCGTAGCGCTTCAGGGAGATCTCGATGTCCTTCCTTTTTAGAAATGCTTTGAACTTTTCCATGATGACTCCTTGTTGGTTCTGTGGGTTCAAAAAGTATCGGCACATATGATAGCACAAAGAATCTACTTATACAAGAACGGTTTTTCAATGCGGTTTCACATGGTTTTGAAAACCGCGTTTCAAATGGGTGCTTCGGGGGAGCTTTTTCCCCACGGAAGAAAGAAAATGTGGTATACTTATGAGGCGGGTTCATTTCCGGCGGAAAAAAGGTCGGGACGGATCCGAAGGGAATAGAAAGAACAGGAGACAGCAGTGTTTATTAATAATACAAACCGTGAATATGCAACATGGAGCAGGGAGCAGCTGAAAGCTGCTGCGGCCTACGGAGAGATCGTGGATATGATCATGCCGGGACTGGCAGCGGAGGCAGATGAAGCGGAAGCGGACCGGGTGGCCGGACTGGTGGTGCGGCGGATCCTGCGAAGGCTTGGCAGGGAGCAGCAGGACCGGGGAAGCGGCACAGGAGAAAATGAGAAGCAGGATGAAACCCCGGAAGGCGGCACAAAGGAAAATGAGAAGCCGGATAAAACCTCGGAAGGCAACGGTCAGAGCAGGTCGGAGGACGTGGTTATGTGCCAGGGAGATTTTACGCTGGTA
>CAMPAX010000034.1 GCA_946633495.1 uncultured Lachnospiraceae bacterium
GATCAGTAATACCATCACCATCGGTATCACGGTCCGAAAGGAAGAGATCCGGATCATGAAGCTGATCGGAGCGACAAATGCATTTGTACGTGCACCCTTCATCGTGGAAGGCGTACTCATCGGATTGGTGGGATCCGCTATTCCGGTGGTGATCCTGTACTATATGTATCAGGCCGTGATCGATTATGTGGTTGGAAGATTCTCCATCCTTCAGAGTATCTTCGAATTTGTTCCGGAGGCTGACCTGTTCAAGGTTCTGGCTCCTACATCTCTCGGGATCGGTGTCGGCATCGGTTTCCTCGGAAGCTGGCTGACCACACGAAAGCATCTGAAAGTATGATGCCAGGATGGCGCAGGAAGAGTTATAAAACGGACTCTTAACGTGGGGGTGGGCAGTGCCTTGTAAGTGCTGTATATGGTATGAAAATGGTGTTGTACCGCCCTGAATTGGAGGTGATCAGGATGAAAAAGAAGGGAATAAAATACAAAGTACGTATTCTTGCAACGTATCTTTTGATCCTTGGTCTTTCGGGAACCTATGTATATGCGGATGATCCGGAAAATCCCGGGGTGATACAGGAGAATTCTTCCGAGAATACATCGGATAACCCGGGAGAGGGTAGTTCCGAGAATACCGGGAACGAAACCGAGGAGTCTACGGAGAAAGAGACGGAAAATACCGAGCAGCCGACGCAGGGTTCCACGGAAAAGAAGACGGAGAATACCGAGCAGCCGTCCGAGAATACCACGGAGAAGACCGAGCAGCCGACAGAGAACCAGGAACAAACGTCTGAAACAGGGTCTACGGAAGGGACTTCCGCTGATCTCGGACAGTTGTCTACTTTTCAGGCTCTTCCCTATACAGAATACCTGGATGCGAACCGGGTGGCTCAGCTTCGGACGAAATATGCCGAGAATATGCTTGCTTCTCAGGAGACGCGGACATTTCTCAATAACCTGAAGCGGAACCAGAATTCCTTTATCGAAAATCTGCAGCAGATGGATGAGGAGATCATATCTCTTCAGTCCCGGATGGATCAGATGGAAGAGGACAGGAAGCTGGTGGATGCTACACTGTCTCAGCTTGAAACGGAACTGGAACTTGCGGAACAGGATGTGCAGACACAGTATCAGAAGCTGAAAGAGCATATTCAGAATTCCTATGAGAACGGGACTTATTCCTATCTTGATGCACTGCTTTATGCGGCGGATTTCGCAGATGTCCTGAACCGGACGGAGTATGTTCAGCAGGTCAGCCTGTATGACTCTCTGCTTCTGGTGCGTTATCAGTCATCGCGTCAGCAGCTGGCCAACAAGATGGCCATGCTGAAGACCATGACGGAAGACTACGGTGTAATGCAGACTTATTATAAAGATCAGCAGGAGGCGCTGGTTCTCCTTTCCAATGAAAAGGAGAAGGAGATCCTGGCATTCCAGCCGCAGATCGATGAGAAGCAGCAGGAGCTGACGAAACTCCAGCTTCTTCAGCAGCAGGAAGCAAATGAGATCGCACGGATTGAGGCGGAAGCCAGGATGAAGGCGAATGCGGCAGCAGCAGCGGCAGCGGCTGCATCCCAGGGACAAGGACAGGGCCAGAGAATATCCATCCCTCAGACGTTATCCAGAGATCCCATCATAGTTGATTACGTACCATATAACGGCGAGGCATTTATATGGCCTCAGCCATCAAGCACAAAAATTACTTCCGACTACGGATGGCGTGGAGATATCGGAATCCCCGGTGCTTCCGCGGATCATAAGGGTATCGACATCGCCGCTAATCTGAATGATCCGTTAGTGGCAGCGGCCGGAGGTAAGGTCATTTTTGTAGGCTATTACGGAACCGGTGGCAATACGGTCATGATTGATATCGGACAGGGTATCACCATCATTTATCATCATTTGAATGCTTATGCGGTGGTGAAGGGTGATACGGTAAAGGCCGGACAGGTGGTCGGGTTTGCAGGTGAAACCGGTGTTGCCAGAGGCGTGCATCTGCATTTCAGCGTGCGGCTGAACGGGCAGTATGTGAACCCATGGCCATTCCTCAGCGGGACAAACTGATCGGAGCGCTGTAGGGACGCCTGTGACATCGGGTCTCATAACAGCATAGGTTTACATAAATGCGTTTAGGCGGTTGCAGGAGCAGCCGCCTAAACGCATAATGAAGTAAGAAGCGTATCGAACGCTATCATGATTTGACGGAAAGGCTTACGATATGAGACATTGGAAAAAGGGACTGGTCTACCTGCTTACCGGAACAATCCTGCTTACTGCAGGCGGTTGTGGTTCAAGTGAAGGGGAGTCCGGCAGCGGAACTTCCGATTCCGGTGAATTTGATATTAATTCCGCGGCAACAGATGAGAAGACAAGGACGATCCAGAAGCTGATCGATGATCGGTTTTATTATGACATAGATCCGACCAGGCAGGAAGAAGCCTACTATGACGGAATGCTCAACGGTTTGGGCGATAAGTATGCGAGATATTACACCCCGGAGGAGTTCGCCAAGACCATGGAGGAGGACAGCGGGGAATATGTCGGGATCGGTTGTACAGTCTCGCAGCGTGCGGAGTCCCGGGAGATATATGTAGTAGAACCCATGAGGGGAAGTCCGGCGGAAGAGGCAGGGCTTTTGCCTGAGGATGTATTCGTAGAGATCGACGGTGTAGCGCTCACTACGGGAATGGAACTGGATGAAGTGGTAAAGATGATCCGGGGATCAGCGAATTCAACAGCCCACCTGAAGATGTACCGGGAGGGGGAGGATGATTTCCTCGAGTTCGACGTTCCCAGGCGTAAGGTTCAGAACATTACCGTAGACTATGAAATGTTAGAGAACGGAATGGGCTATATTAAAATCAGTGATTTTATCGATAATACATCCGAGCAGTTTAAGGAGGGGGTTGACTATCTGATCGGTAAGGGGGCATCGGCAATCATCTTTGATATTCGGAACAATCCGGGTGGATTTACGGATGAGGCGACGGAGATGGTGGATTATATCGTTCCGGACAATACGGTTCCTGCCGGAGGAGATCCTGAAAAACCCGGACTTTTGCTGGAAATCAGAGATAAGGAGGACAGGGTCATGTTTAAATCTTATACGGAGGACGGACATGAAGTGACCCTGCCTATGGCGATACTGATGAATTCAAACAGTGCAAGCTCTTCTGAGATTTTTATCGGTTGTCTCAGAGACTATGGCAAGGTGGTTATGGTTGGGGAAAAGAGCTATGGTAAGGGCATCGTACAGCAGACATTTCCGCTGCAGGACGGCTCTGCGGTGAAAATGACCATCGCTTCTTATTTCCTGCCGGCGGGCTCAAATATTCATGAACAGGGGATAGAACCGGATGTGGAAGTAAAACTGCCCATCGAGAAGCTTCGAATACTGAACCGTCTTCCCCACAATGAGGATCCGCAGCTGATAAAGGCGATCGAAGTACTTGGCGGAACACCGCTTCCCGAACCGGAGACAACGGAGCAGCCGGAGACAACGGAGCAACCCGGGACAACGGAGCAGCCGGAGACAACGGAGCAGCCCGGGACAACGGAAACCACAGAGGAGTAGAAAATGGCAGCCCTTTGAAAAAGGTGCACTCGGAAAAAGAAGATATCCGTTATATTTGATGGTTTGTTTAATGGAAGGAAGTAACATGAACCAGGAGAAGATCATCGTCCTTGATTTTGGAGGACAGTACAATCAGCTGATCGCGCGGCGTGTGCGGGAATGTAATGTTTATGCAGAGGTGTATCCCTACACGATTTCTCTGGATAAGATCAGAGAGATGAACCCGAAGGGGATCATTTTTACAGGAGGTCCCAACAGTGTCTATCTGGAGGAGTCTCCCTCCTATACACCGGAGATCTTTGATTTGGGGATTCCGATCCTTGGTATCTGCTACGGATCACAGTTGATGGCACATCTGTTGGGTGGAAAGGTTGCAACAGCGCCGGTCAGTGAGTACGGAAGGACTGCAACCATGCCGTCAGCAACGGATTCGGAATTGTTCCGAAACATCCCATCGACCTTTACCTCCTGGATGAGTCATACAGATTATATTGCAGAGGTACCGGATGGTTTTTACATTTCGGCTGAGACGGAGCATTGCCCCGTGGCAGCGATGGAGAATCCGAAGAGAAAGCTTTATGCGGTACAGTTCCATCCGGAAGTGCAGCATACGCAGTTTGGACAGGACATTCTTCGGAATTTTGTGATCAAGGTCTGTGGCTGCGAGGGCAGCTGGAAAATGGATTCTTTCGTAGAACGGACTATTCGGGAATTACGTGAGAAGATCGGCAGCGGACGGGTGCTTTGCGCTCTGTCCGGCGGCGTGGATTCCTCCGTGGCAGCTGTGCTTCTGTCCAAGGCTGTCGGTAAACAGCTGACATGCGTCTTCGTAGATCATGGTCTGCTGCGCAAGAATGAAGGGGATGAGGTAGAAGCCGTCTTTGGTCCCAGGGGACAGTACGACCTCAACTTTATCCGGGTGAACGCCCAGGAACGTTTCTATCTGAAATTGGCCGGAGAGACGGATCCGGAGCGGAAGCGTCACATCATCGGTGAGGAATTTATCCGTGTCTTTGAGGAAGAAGCGAAGAAGATCGGAGCAGTGGATTTCCTGGCACAGGGAACCATCTATCCGGACGTGATCGAATCCGGTCTCGGCAAGTCCGCGGTGATCAAGTCTCACCACAATGTGGGCGGATTGCCGGAGCATGTAGATTTTAAGGAGATTGTAGAGCCTCTCAGGATGCTCTTTAAGGATGAGGTAAGGCAGGCCGGCCTGGAACTTGGAATTCCGGAATATCTGGTATTCCGTCAGCCCTTCCCGGGGCCGGGACTGGGCGTGCGGATCATTGACGACATCACCCAGGAGAAGGTGCGTATCGTTCAGGAAGCCGATGCCATCTACCGTGAAGAAGTGGACGAAGCAATATCCAAGGGGAAGATCAAGAACCCGCCGAACCAGTATTTTGCGGCGCTTTCCAATATGCGTTCCGTGGGTGTTATGGGGGACTTTAGGACATTCGATTATGCCGTGGTCCTTCGCGCAGTCTGCACCTCGGATTTTATGACGGCAGACTGTACGGATATCCCATTTGAGATCCTGCAGCGCTGTATGACCAGGATCATTAACGAGGTGAAGGGTGTGAACCGAGTGATGTATGACCTGACCAGTAAGCCGCCGGGAACCATCGAACTCCTATAATGTACACAAGCTCAGAAATGGCTAAAATAGGACGTTTCTGAGCTTTCTTTTTGCCTTGTGACAATAAATGATTGTGGTTAAGCACAGAAGCGGTGTCATTTTTTCTTAATGCGGCTAACGCAGGGATCGATCGTAGGGAGATGCGCGATACAGCCGCATTGCCTCCACGGGCTTAGTGCTTGTACGGGCATCGGTCCCATATTCGATTAATATGATTTCGGGATTGCGTGATCAGTTTAAGGTATTGTAGAATAAGATATAACTGTCAGTACCCACCGGTCCGGATGCGAAGTATCCGGACCGGTGGATGGCCAAAGCCGCTTTGCGCCTGGCCATCCGGGAAATATCAAAGTTATGAGGGACAGAATGCTATAAAGAAAATGAATGAAACCGCAGAGCTTCTTGAATATTTTGAAAGGATCATATTTTCGGGAGAACAGGGGGACACAGTATATGAAAGCGGTATATCTTGAGGAAGATGCTGTAAATAAAGGCGATATCTCCATGGAGCCCATAACCTCTCTTATGGAGACAAGGTTTTTTCATAATACCACAGAAGCCGATAAATATGAGCATATCGGAGATGCTGAGGTGGTATATACCAATAAGATAATCTTCGATGAGGAGACATTTGCGCGGTGTCCGAAGCTCCGCTATCTGGGAGTCTGCGCGACAGGCTACAATGTGATAGATCTTGATGCGGCCGGCCGCCATGGAGTTACAGTTACCAATGTGCCCGCCTACAGTACCGAATCCGTCACGCAGCTAACCTGGGGCTTTATCCTTGAATGCGCCTCGCGTATGAGCCTTCATAATGACAGCGTACACCGCGGAGATTGGATTGCTTCGGAGAGCTTCTGCTACTGGCTGGCGCCGGTGACGGAGCTTGCGGGAAAGACGCTTGGGATCGTGGGCTACGGAAATATCGGAAGGAGAGTGGCGGAGGTGGCCAAAGCCTTCAGGATGAAGGTGCTTATATTTACAGCTCATCCGGAAAAATATGAGAAAATGAAATCGCAGAGTGTATCCGGTACCCCGGAATTTGTCTCATTTGAAGAGCTGCTCAGACGGTCTGATGTGATAACCCTGCACTGTCCGATGACGCGAGAAACAGAAGGAATGATCTGCAGGGAGAATATCAGCAGGATGAAGGATGGCGTGATCCTCATCAATGTATCCCGGGGAGGGCTTGTGAATGAGGCGGATCTGGCGGAAGCCTTAAGCAGCGGAAAGGTAGCTGCTGCGGCTGTGGATGTGGTGTCGTCAGAGCCTATGAAGGCGGATAATCCTCTGCTCGGGGCGCCAAATCTGATGATAACGCCGCATATGGCCTGGGCCAGCGTTGAGGCGCGTACCCGACTGGTACAGACCGTTGCCGATAACTGCCGGAGCTGGCTGGAGGGAAAAGGGCAGAATGTACTGTGAAAGGAGTGCGGGGGGATGAAATTTATAGAGGAATTTTGATTACTTAAACAGCTTCAGGAATGATTGCGCATATACGTTGAAAAATAAGAAAGGCTTCACGCGCAGAGCGCGTGATTTGGTTCAAATATAAAAATACCACGAAGAAATACGATTGACATTTTATTAACTATATGTTATTTTGTCAGCGGATCAAATCTTTCAGGAAAGCGAGGTACGAATGATGATTGCGGTTAGAATGACCATTGTAACTGAATATAGCATGGAGACCTCGGTTTCACTTCGATAAACTTTAACTGCTTATCGCTCCAAAGAGTGTGTCATTAATTGTATTATTGATCGAATTATTGATTGAATTATGAGCATATAAACCGTGGCTTCTTTTGCTACGGTTTTCTTTTCTTTCCGGAGGGCTATGCCGCTCATCTTCCGGGTCTCCATGCAACTTTTTTTTCAACGAAAAGCCCCATCATACATGATGGGAAAGTGGATTGTACTTTCTGATGCAAAAATCGGAAGGTGAGGCGGTTTTAGTTCCTGACGATAAGATCGGAAGGAAGACCCCCGTCAAAATATAAAGATAAAAAAAGAAAAAAACAGAATGGAGATAATAGCATTGGACACAAATATCATTATACGAAAAGAAACAAAAGACGACTACTATAATACGGAATTATGCACCCTGCGAGCATTCTGGAATATTCATGGCCCCGGATGCAATGAGCATCTGATGGTGCATAAGCTGCGGCAGTCAGAGGATTATCTTCCGGAGATCAGCCGGGTTGCGGAGCTGGATGGGAAGATTGTCGGCGTGATCATGTACCACAAAGCAAGAGTTGTGGACGGTGAAAAGGAGACGGAGATCATCACCTTCGGACCTTTGGCAGTGGAGCCTACCTGTTTCAGTAAAGGTGTGGGCGGCATGCTCCTGAAGGAAACCCTGAGACTTGCCAGGGAAGCGGGCTATCTCGGCATCGCACTCTGCGGCGAACCGGATTATTACCCGAAGTACGGATTTCTGCGGGGGGCAGGCTCCGGTTTGGAGCATGCGGTGTTCGGGACGCCGGATCCTTTTATGATCTATCCGCTGAATGAAGGCTTCGAGAAGCTACGTGGAAAATTCTATGAGGCAAAGGTCTTCGAAGAGTGCGATGATGAGGCTGAGATCGCGGAATATACGAAGAAGTTCCCTTATTATAAGCCCCTCAAACTTTCATGTCAGTGGCTTCACAAGGAACGGCTTGGACGGATCAAAGAGGTGCAGAAGAACAGCTTTGTGATCCGATTCTGGGAGCTGGAAATTCCGGCAAAGCTGAAGGGTAATTTCTATGAGCGTTCCTTTGAGGAACTACCCGTGGTGGGGGATTATGTGACCTTTGAATACAACCCAAAGGGGGAGTCCACCATACTCTCGGTGTGTGAACGGACCAGTCTGCTTCAGCGACCGGATCAGGCAAAAAACGGTGTGATGCAGTACATGGCAGCAAATGTGGACGTTGCCTTTATCGTAACATCCTTAAATGAAGATTACAGCTATAACCGGATCGCGCGTTACAGCAGTGTTGCACTTGAGGCGGGGGTGAAACCCGTGGTGATCCTGACGAAAAGTGATCTATGCGCGGATGTGGATCGTTACATCGAAGAAGTAAAAAGCATTTCCGACCGGATCGAGGTACATGCGGTTTCCGCGCTGCAGGGGATCGGAGTGGATGCGCTGGAACGGTATTTTGTACCGGGAACCACTATTTGCCTTATGGGATCCTCCGGAGCAGGAAAGTCGACACTGATCAATACGCTGTCCGGGGAAGAGGTGATGAAAACCGGAGAGGTTCGTGCGTCGGATTCCACAGGGAAGCATACCACCACCTATCGGCGGCTTCTGGAGCTTGGAAATGGGGTTACCATCATTGATACTCCGGGCATGCGTGAGATCGGCATCGCAAACAGTGAGGAAGGCGTGAAGGATACCTTTGCCGATATCGTGGAGCTGGAGAGCTGCTGCCGTTTCAGTAACTGCCGGCATGAAACCGAGCCGGGATGTGCCATTAAGGCAGCAATCCAAAATGGAGAGCTTTCCGGGGGACGTTATGAGCTTTACCGAAGTCTCAGCCGGGAAAATGAGCGTAACTACGCAAAGAAGAAGGAAATCTCGAAGTGGATCAAGGCAGAGAAGAAGGCCAGAAAACAAAGGAGCTGACCGATCCTTAGGTTGATCTTCCGGAGACAGAGACGATATCATTTCTGCAAATGTCTGATACATTTCGGAAGCCGTTAAAGGAGAAGGTTACCGGACCGGGGGAGAGACGGGGCTCTGACTCGAAAAAGGATTTGCGGTTGGTTATGTGACAGTGGAGGCGGTTGTGTTATACTGATGTATATACAAGGGGGTAAAAATATGCATTTTGTCGATGCGAAAGGTCTGCTCACCGGGAGCAGTGGACATTATGGGATGAATATATACCGAGGATGTACTCATGGCTGTATTTATTGTGACAGCAGGAGCCGCTGCTATCATTTTACCCATCCCTTTGAGGATATAGAGGTAAAGCAGAACGCTCCCGAGCTTCTGGAGACGGCTCTCAGATCCAAACGGCGAAGAGGCATGATCGGAACCGGTGCGATGTCAGATCCGTACATGCATTGTGAGGAAGAGCTACGGCTTACAAGAAGGTGTCTGGAGATCATTAAGAAATATGGTTTCGGCGCCGCAATCCAGACAAAATCGGACCGTATTCTCCGGGATATTGATCTTCTGGATGAGATAAACCGTTCTGCAAAATGTGTGGTACAGATGACGCTTACAACCTGGGACGATGATCTCTGCAAAGTTCTGGAACCGAATGTCGCGAATACAAAGCGGCGGATCGAAGTACTGGAAGAGATGCAGAAAAGGGGCATCCCTACGGTTGTGTGGATGACACCGATCCTGCCGTTCATCAATGATACGGAAGAAAATATCACCGCGATCCTGAATGAATGTGTTCGGGTCGGTGTAAAGGGTATCATAGATTTCGGCATGGGGCTTACGCTGCGGGAAGGTGACCGGGAGTATTATTATGCGGCACTTGACAGGCATTTTCCGGGGATGAAGGAAAGGTACATCAGGCGGTATGGAAATGCCTACGAGCTGCCAAGTCCAAATGCGAAGGAACTGACAGTAGTTTTCCAAAGAACCTGTAAGGCAAATGGGATCCTGTCAAGCCCGGAAGAGTGCTTCCGGTTTATGAGTGATCTGCCGGAGAAATACCCGCAGATGAGTCTGTTTGATCTTACAGATTAAGATGACAAGGAGAATATGATCATGGAGATATCCGACCACCGGATTGATTCCGGGAAGGCATTCGAAATGACGTGAAAGAAAAGCATATCCATCAGGAATGATTTGAAGAGAGAAAGGAAAGCCCATGGATTATTCGATAAAGAAAGTGACGATCGATGATTACGATTCCGTTTACGAACTATGGAACAGTACGGAACAGAGCCGGAGAGCGCTGAATCCGGTGGATGATTCCAGAGAGGGGATCGCCAGATATCTGGCACGAAATCCCAATACCTGCTTCGCGGCGGTAAAGGACGACAGGATCATAGGTGTTATCCTGACCGGTCATGACGGACGCCGGGCGATCGTGCATCATTTGTGTGTTCATCCTGATTGCAGGCATATGGGGATCGCCGGACATCTGGTTGCCTTGGCGGAGGAAGCGCTGAAAAAAGAGGGGATCCAGAAGATCTTCTGTCTGGTATTCAAGGACAATGATGGCGCCAATGCCTTCTGGGAGCGGCAGGGTTATTCTCTCAGGACGAATCTGAATTACCGCAACAAGAGCCTGAATGAAGAGATTCCTGCGGGCGAGTGATGTGGACACTAAAAAGCTTTTTTGGAGGTAAGTTGAATGAACGATCATCAATACATAACACTTCGGGAAAAGCCCGAATTAAAGACAGCTGCGGCAGAATGGTTTCATGAAAAATGGGGAGTGCCGGCGGAGGCTTACCTTGCCTGCATGAACGATTATCTTGCCGGGGATACGGAATATGGCTGGTATCTATGCATGGATGGAGACCGGATCATCGCCGGGCTGGGAGTCATCGAAAATGATTTCCATGACAGAAAAGACCTTGCCCCTAACGTATGCGCCGTGTTTACAGAAGAGGAATTTCGCGGCAGAGGAATCGCAGGGAAGCTCCTGAACCTTGCAGTGGAGGATCAGAGGTCGAAGGGGATCACGCCTGTGTATCTGGTTACGGATCATGTCGGATTTTATGAGAGGTACGGCTGGGAATTCCTCTGTATGGTTCAGGGAGAGGATGAAACGGAAATGACCAGGATGTATATTCATCGGTAGATCCGGGGACGGCTTCCCGGCAAAGGATGCAGCGGAACACTGCGGATTTGGGGACTATTCGGTTTTTTATAAGGCGTATGTGAAACGATTTAAAGAAAAACCGAGCGCTTTCCCGTTATGACGGAGGATGGAACATGCGAAGAAAGAAGATTGCATTTATCACATCAAATCCAAACTGTATTTATGTGGAGCGTCTGCTTACGGGCATTTTCAGCCAGGCACGGGCGTACGGCTTTGATGTGCTCGTTTTTGCTTCCATGGTGGAGGTATGTCATTTCCTGAAGGATTATCTGGAGGGGGAGCTGAATATCTATGAACTCATTCGAAGTCCGCTGATCGACGGGGTCATAGTGGATACCTGTTCCCTGACGGTGGACCATGAGGATACGGTTACGAATAAACTGCTGCAGATTCTAAAAGAACGTCCGCCCATTCCCGTGGTATCTCTGGATATGACCTTCGGTCCGTATGAGGTTGCCCAGACAGATGACACAGTGGCTTTTGAAACCATCACCCGGCATATCATTAAGCAGCATGGCTGCAGGGATATCGGTTTTCTTTCGGGACTTGAGGAAGAGGATGTTCCAGGCAAGCGGCTGATCGGGTTCCGTAATGCCATGCGGGAGTGCGGGATTCCCGTGAATGAGGACCGGATCTATCACGGAGAATACTGGTACAGCTACGGGGAGAGGATCGCGGATCAGGTGGAACGTGGAGAGATCACCTTGCCAGAAGCCTTTATCTGTTCCACGGATTATGTAGCGTTGGGGTTGGTGAACCGGCTGAAGAAGTACGGGATCCGGGTTCCCGAGGACGTGCTGGTCACCGGATTTGATGCCATCGCAGAGGCTGCCATCAATGATCCGACCATTACCACATTTGTCCCGATGTGTGCCCATACGGCGGCTGAAGCGGTGAACAGGATCGCAAAGCAGATCGCACCGGAGCTGGGGACGAGACCGGTGGAGCTTTCCGCCCACAGCAACCTGATCACTTGCCGCAGCTGTGGCTGCGAGGACCATAAGGATGATATCATACAACAATTTGATCTCTCGATCATGAAGAAGAATCCGAATTTCGGGGAAGAAGGGGTCAGTGAGAAGATCGATCTCAACCGTTTTCTGGGCAGCTATATGCCGGAGCAGGTAAACAGTGCGGAAACCTCCGATGAATGTATCTGGAATATTTTTGTGCATGCATATCTTCTGTGGCCGTATGAGCGGTTCGCCCTCTGTCTTAGGGAGGACTGGAAAGACTATGAATCGGTTCTGGAAAAAGGTTATCCGAAGAAGCTGAAGATGGTCATCGACACAAATCCAAAGCAGACCATTTTCTCTGATACCGATGGCGTGGTATATGATACGGAAGATCTGCTGCCGGGGCTGGATCAGGGAGATGAGGAACCTATGGTATGGTACTTCACCTCGGTGCATCATATCCGGAACACTCTGGGATATGCCGTGCTGAAAAGAAACCTGCGGGAGAAGAAGGAACTGGATGATGTATATTCTCTGTGGCTCAGAAATGTGCAGACCAGTCTGGAAATGATCCGTGTAAGAAATAAGCTTCTCGGCTTTTCGGAGCGGGATTCCCTGACCGGTCTCTATAACCGCAGAGGGATGGATCGCTGGATCCGGGAAAAACTGAGACGGAACACAGGCTCCGGGATTTTCGTGTTTGTGATCGACATGGATGGACTCAAATATGTGAATGATAACTTCGGCCATGACGAAGGAGATTTTGCAATAAGAGCCATCGCTTCCGCTCTGCAGAGTGCTGAAACGGAACATGATATCACCGTGCGAACGGGAGGAGACGAGTTCTGC
The DNA here is from genome assembly GCA_946633495.1 of uncultured Lachnospiraceae bacterium. Lineage (GTDB taxonomy): Bacteria > Bacillota > Clostridia > Lachnospirales > Lachnospiraceae > Eubacterium_Q. The sequence goes on from CAMPAX010000034.1 coordinate 12,811, forward strand.
GTGCTCACTCTTTCGGAGCAGCCCGGGGAAGAGAGGGCTGCTGAGATCCTGACCGCCATCGAAAGAGCAAATGCAGTGGCGGAGAAGCCGTATTCCATCTCGGCAAGTATCGGATATGCCGGCGGAGAGCTTACCTCGGAGGTCCTGGACCGACTGCTCCAGGAGGCGGATGAAATGATGTACAGCAATAAAAAGCAAAAAAGAAAGAATATATTTAAGAACAGTGATAATATGGGACAAGAACAAAGTGGGGGCGATGAAGGTGAATAAAAAAATATTTTTCTATGCACTTCGGGATTAGTATGGCCTATGAATGTCGGATAAGTCATGGGAGAGGGCAAGAGTCAGGCTTGATTGGCTGAATGGAGGGAAGCCTATGAAGGAACTTCTTACAGGAACATTTACGGGTGAAAGAGCTCTTTTTATGTTGAGGGATAAACATATCAGGGACAGTGTGTTCGAGGACGGAGAGTCCCCCCTGAAACACAGCAAAGATATCGAGGTTGAGAATTCTCAGTTTAAATGGAAGTATCCGATCTGGTACAGCCGGGATGTCGTTGTCAGAAACTGCACATTTCATGAGATGGGCCGTGCAGGAATCTGGTATACGGACAATATCGAGGTCAGGGACTGCGAGTACATCGCACCGAAGGGCTTCCGAAGATGCAACGGCGTTACCATCACAAACGTGAACTTCCCGAATGCTGCTGAGACCCTGTGGCAGTGCCGGAATGTAAGCCTGACGAACGTGACAGCGAAAGGGGATTACCTCGCCATGAACTGCGAGGATATGGAGATTGACGGACTGACTCTGGACGGTAATTACAGCTTTGACGGTGCGAAGAATATCACGATCCGGAATTCCCGACTGATGAGTAAGGATGCCTTCTGGAACAGCGAAAATATCACAGCCGAGAACTGCTATATCAATGGGGAATATCTGGGCTGGAATTCCCGGAATCTGACACTCATCAACTGTACCATCGAGAGTCTGCAGGGGCTCTGCTTCTCTGAGAATCTGAGGCTCATAAACTGCAGACTGGAGAATACAACTCTTGCATTTGAATATTCTACGGTGGATGCAGACCTGACGGGAACCGTGGACAGTGTGAAGAATCCTGCCGGGGGGATCATTCGGTGCGACGGGATTGGTGAACTGATCATGGAAGAAGATAAGGTGGATGTCTCAAAGACGGAATTTATCATAAAATCAAGAAAGTAACGTGATTTAGTTGACATAATTCAATGCGCTCTTTGCCGGTAAGTATTTTATTTCGATTTAATCGGAAAGATATTTAACTATATGGGGGAAGATATGAAATATAATTTTGATGAACTGATCGACCGCAGGGGTACGAATTCTCTCAAGTGGGACATCCCCGAGGGGGAGCTTCCCATGTGGGTGGCGGACATGGATTTTAAGACGGCTCCCGAGATCACAGAAGCGATCCTTCGGCGGGCGGATCACGGCGTCTTCGGATACTGCACCATTCCGGATGAATGGTACGACGCTTATATCAGCTGGTGGCGCGATTGGCATGGCATAGAGTATACGAAATATGACCTGATCTTCTCCACCGGGGTGATCCCCATCCTTTCCAGCTCGGTTCGTAAGCTTTCCACACCGGGAGAAAATGTGCTGATCATGACACCGGTGTATAACATTTTCTATAACTCCATTCGAAACAACGGGCGGAATGTTCAGGAATTTAAACTGGATTACAGGAACGGGGAATACAGCATTGATTTTGAGAAGCTGGAGAAGGCCCTTGCCACGCCCCAGACCTCCCTCATGTTTCTCTGCAATCCGCAGAATCCGATCGGCAAGATCTGGGACAGGGATACCCTGAAACGGATCGGCGAACTGGCCTATGATAACGGTGTCACAGTGATCTCAGATGAGATCCACTGCGATATTACCGATCCCGGGCGTTCTTACATACCATTTGCGTCTGTTTCGGAGAAGTGCAGAGATAATGCCGTGGTATGCATCTCCCCAACGAAGGCATTTAATCTCGCCGGCCTCCAGACCGCGGCAGCGGTCGTACCGAATGAAAGACTGCGTCATAAGGTATGGCGGGCGCTCAATACGGACGAGGTGGCTGAACCGAATACCTTTGCGGTGCAGGCGGCAGTGGTGGCCTTCACAAAGGGAAGAGAATGGCTCGACGAGTTGAGAAACTATCTTTATCAAAATAAGCAGCTTGTGGCGGAGTTTATCGCCCGTGAGCTGCCGATGATCAGACTGGTTCCCTCCGAGGCAACCTATCTGCTCTGGCTGGACTGCGCAGAACTGGGGATGACGTCCAAGGATCTTGAACGATATATCCGGAAAAGTACGGGGCTTTTCCTGTCCCGGGGAGAGCTGTACGGAAGCGGCGAATGCTTCCTTCGGATGAATATCGCATGCCCGGCTTCCATGGTGCAGGATGGACTCCGGCGGCTGAAGAAAGCGGTGGACTCACTGTAATACCGGATGGCTATTTTCTATTTCGTGGTTGACATGAGAACGGATGTTCGATATAATCAAATTATCGAACGTCCGTTCTCCTGGAGGCCACGTATATGTCAGAACTGAAAGAAGTCATAACTTCAT
>CAMPAX010000035.1 GCA_946633495.1 uncultured Lachnospiraceae bacterium
GGATTATGCCAGAGTATTCCATCCGGAAGAATTTCCGGGAGCCGAATTTATCGTGATCGATCCCAGCCGGGATCTGGGAGATGTATTTACCGGAACACTGAATTTCAGTAAGGACGATAAAGCCATCAAAAGAACCATCGGATATAAAGACGGAAAACGCGCCATCAAGGTGCTGATCGAAAAGGATCCGGCCTATATAGCCATCGCACCGGCTCTGGCTGTCAGAGATTATGAAGAAACCGTCCGGGAATATGAACGGCAGAAGCGGATCAGTGCTTTGGAACAGAGCGTCAGCAGCAGCTTTGACTATATATCGGAGCTTGAGAAGAAATACACATGATCAGGGGACAAACCCTGCATCCAATTTAATTAAAAGGGGGGTTATTATGGAGAAGGTTTTGATCACCATCGGACGTCAATTCGGTTCTAACGGCCGGATCATCGGAGAAACCGTAGCGGAGAAATTAGGGATTCCCTGCTACGACAAACAGCTGATCAAACAGGTGGCAAAGGAGAGTGGCCTTTGGGAGAATCTGCTGGACGAAATGGATGAGAAGCATTCAAAAAGTTTCATTTATTCCGTAGTAATGGATCCTTATGCATTTGCTCATTCCTTTGATAATCAGCAAGGTCTGGGAATGCCGCTGAATCAGCGCGCTTTTATGGCCACATACAATACCATTGAGAAGATCGCTAAGGAAGGTCCGGGAGTCTTCATCGGCCGCTGCTCAAATTATGTGCTTCGGAACATGGATCCCGTACTGAACATCTTCCTCTATGCACCCATGGATGTTCGGATCCGAACCGTGATGGATCGCTTCAGTCTTTCAGAAAAACAGGCAAAGGATCAGATAACGAAGGAAGATAAGGCCAGAGCCTCCTATTACAATTATTATTCCTCCTTAAAATGGGGCCGCATGGACGGCTACGATCTTTGCATCGATACATCCAAACTCGGAGTCGAGAAGACAGCCGAGCAGATCATCGCGTTTGCAAATTGCCTTTGAACAGCAGAAAGGCAAGGAGGATACATCCAAATGGGGAAGATCAAAACCTGGTATCACATGTTCCAGAACCGCCTGAATGAGGTGTTCCGAAAGTTTCTCGGAACCCTGGTTTTGGTCTTCATTTTATGCATTTTTTATGATTTTATTGCGATCACACATCAAAAAATCACGTCCACCATCGAATATATCCTGATCTTTCTTAGCGTTGCAGCTGTCGGAACCTTTTTCACGGAATGTGTTCTGCGGGGCCGAAAGAGCAAAGAAGCAACGATTACCGGATATATCTTTGCCGGCCTCGGCGCCTTTCTATGGGTGATCCTGGATGTGATCACCAAATCGGATGTTTCCAATATTACGCTGTATTATCTCGGGGTCTTCGCTTTATTCTACGTTATGATCCTGATGGGATTGGCGTTTTTGGCCTTGATCAAAGACAGTGGGCTTCCCTTTGAGCAGTATATGCTCCGGATCATCATTTCCCTCCTGCGTATGCTCATCGTATTCCTTGTCCTGAATCTCGGGATCCTGTTTATCCTTTGGTTGTTCAACACCCTCATCTCGAAATTTGATTACACCGACTGGCTCTATTATATTGAGATCCTTTTATTCGCTGTGGTCTATCTGCCGCATGGTTTATCCTGTCTGATCGACCGCTCGGAACCGGAGCAGACGAAATTCGCAAGAGGGCTTGTTCTTTATGCATTGATGCCGATGCTGCTTGCTGCCACAGGGATCATTTATATCTATATGTTCAAGCTTGTAGTGACCTGGGATTTCCCGTCCAATCAGGTATATCCGATCTGCGCGGTTCTTTTCTGCGCAGGATTTTTGATCTGGACCATGGCTTATGCCTATACCAGGCGGAATGTAAGCCCGATCTATAATAAGATCATCCGGTATATGAAATATATCTATGCGCCGTTCATTCTGCTGGAGTCTTATGCCATCGGTATCCGGATCCATGAGTTCGGCTGGACCGTCACTCGATACTTTGCAGTGGCATTTATCGTTCTTCAGGTCGTTTATATCGCATGGGAGCCCCTGATCAATCTGGTCCTTTGGATCAAAAGATCTGACAAGATTCATTATGCGGAGCATTACGAATGGATCATCTATGTTATATTCGGGCTCAGTTTCTTTGCCCTGATCTTTCCCTGGAGCAGTGCGGTATATCTGGAATATGTATCCCAGAAGGAACGGTTTGAAAAGGTCTGCCTGGACATTCGGAACCTTCATGAACTGGACAGGGTGTGGACTCCGGAGGAGTATCAGGAGGTGGCAAAATTACAGTATTCCGGCCGGAGTATCCGTCTGGTGTTGTCAGGAAATGTATATGGAGAGGACTATCTTACCGTAAATTATATGGCCAATGAACTGGACCGGATGTTCAACATCGACAGCAGCTGGTGGAATGATCAGAAAGAAGAGGAGCCGGTACAGCCCGGTACAAATATAGATATCAGCGATTCCTTCAGCGGCGGGATCGACGAGGCCGATGGACTGGATGTGGAAAATTATAAGAAATTATATTCCGTATCCCTGTATCTTGCATATGACAGCCCCATTGACTGGATGGAGCTTACCCGTCTGGAACTGCCATATGGTTATGGCCAGATGGTCTATGTGGATCTTTCTGACAGCATAGCAAATATGATCGCTCAGCCGAATCACACAGAAGAGAAAGATGATCAGGAAACGGATACGGAAGAGGAATCAGGGAAAGAAACTGCCAATTCCGAAGAAACCACGGAAACGGATAGTTCCGATGAAGAACTGTTCGAAGTGAAGGTCGAGAACGGCGTTCTTCGGATCACGCAGATCACCTTCCGTTATGACCGAAAGATGCGAATGGTTTATAATCTGAGCATGAACGGATATCTGCTTTTACAAGAGTAGAAAACGGCTATTTCTTATTCTTCGACTTTTTTTCCGGGACTACGCCTGTAGGGCGAACATCCTCCCGAAGCTGTACTTCATTTCTTGCCTGCCATTTCTTATGGTCATCCTGATCTGCATAGTGCTTTCTGGTGGTATTTACATCCTTATGGCCCAGGACGGATGCCACAAGATAGATATCCCCGGTTTCCTGATAGAGTGCAGTTCCATAAGTACTGCGAAGCTTATGCGGGGTGATTTTTTTCAGAGGTGTGGTAACACGGGCATACTTTTTCACCATATATTCCACATTTCTCTGGGTGATACGAGAACGGTGAGAGGAGAGGAAGAGAGCATCTTCAGACCCCTTTACCGCATCGATTTTCTTTCGTTCTTCCATATATTCCAGCAGGATCCCGGCAGCTTCATCCGAAAAATAAACAACGTCCTCATTGCCGCCTTTTCGGACCACACGAACGGAGGTATGGTCAAAATCAACATCCTGGATATTGATCCCCACACATTCCGAAACACGGATCCCGGTGGCAAGCATAAGTGTGAGAAGAGCAAGATCACGAAGTTTGTTTTTTTCGTGAAACCTCATCTGACCTTTTGTCAGCCGGTCACCGAATTCGACAGTATCAAGGAAATCCGCCACCTCATTTGTATCCATGCGGATGATGTTTTTCTCATGAATCTTAGGCGTTTTGACTTTTTCCGTGACATTCTGATCCAGCCGGTCGGTCTGATACAGAAAACGGAAGAAAGCCCTGAGTGCCACAAGCTTTCTTTTCTTTGCGGCCGCATCATTCGAATATTCCCTTTCATTTTTCGTATAAAGAGTAAGATAATCGAGATATTCTTCGAAATCAGAGGCAGAAAGCCGATTCAGTACATCCAACGAAATATCTTTAGGAGCCATATCCTTTAAAGTCGGATTTTGATCGATCAGCCATTCAAAAAACAGTTTAATATTGTATGCATAGGCCGTACGTGTTCTTGGCTGAGTCGTTTCGGATATGCTTCGGAAATATTCTTTGACATACGGAGGCAGTTCATCCGTCACAGCCCGAAGGCGTCTTGTTTCATCATGTTCAACTTTTTTATGATAAGATTCAGACATTGAATACCTCCGGCTGAACTTTGTGTTTTTTGGAAGATTTTTTCGATATGGTAAGGATACCACTTCTTTCGGTAAAATTCAATGCTATTATTTCGCAAAACTATGGTTTCACGAAATAATGGATGTGGACTGCTACTGCCGCTCCCTTGATATTCCTTAGGTTTTCAGCATTTGTTCATAAATCGCCAAAAACCGTAACCGGCATTCTGCAAGTTACGGTTTTCGGTGAATTGTTTATATGATGATAGGGTCAAAAGGTCCGAGCGACGCGCTTGCGCGGTCGCTTGAGACCTTAATTGACCCGCCGAACACGAATGGCGTAGTCATTTTGCACAGCAAAATGACGGGAGCCGTGAGTGTTCTCGCATGTCTTAAATATAAATCGCCTGCATGAACTTCGGATATGCATCACTGCCGATCTTCGCCATACGCATAACCAGTTCCAGAAGCTCATCTCCGCATCCGTCAACCTGTACGATGGCGTCATCCGCCATGGTGATAAAGTTATGATCCTCATCAACATAGAACTTCACCCAGCGATAGTCGTCATTTAACTGAGAGCAAACCTTATACATCCTGTCTTTTTTATCTGCCGGAAACTTGACATAGCCAAAGCTTCGAAGTCCGACGGAACGGTCATTGTCATCAAAAATAAGGATGACTTCGATGGAAGTGGCTTCAAGGTTGAACCCGACACGAAGTACTTTTTCATCCTCGATCACTTGATTCTTTACTCCCTGTGCATCAAAAAATGTCTTTGTAACCTGAAATGTTGTGCTCATAATAACCTTCTCCTTTTCTTTATTTATTCTTTGTCACCACAACAAAGACTTTTTTTATTGTATCATATCATTGATTGCTTGTCACTATGATAATCTCCATTTGATTATCTCACAAGATCTTATTCATTTGATTTTTCTTGCGTTCTCCAGAACCCCGAATACATCTTGTATTTCTTTCTCTGTAGCCTGATTATTCTTCTGGAGGAAAAGAGCCAACGCTTCGATCTTGTCCTTCCCTTCTTCCACCAGTTTTATGGTGGCGGCCATTTCATCCTGAAGAATCTGTTCCGCAAGATCCAGAACCTTTTCACCTCGAGAGGTTTTCAGTATCTGCTCCGGAGACAGGCTGAGCAGATGATCATTTGCCATGGCGTACCGACAGATCATGTCCATGGCGATGTTAGATGCGTTTCTGATATCGGAGGATACCCCGGTATTGATTCCTGCCGTTTCACCGAAGAATACGATCTCCGATGCCCTGCCTGCCAGGGATGTACGAATCTGCCAGAGCAGATCTTCTTTTGTGTAGGAAGGAGTATCCTCCGAATTCTCCTTTTGCATATATCCCCCAAAATTGCCGCGGGATACGATGGTTACAAAATTCGGTTTCCATCCTCCCAGGGCATAGATATACGCATGTCCGGCTTCATGATAGGAAACGGATTTATAATACTCCTCTTTATGCTCGTGTTTATCTCCGTACATATACTCATCCAGAGCTGTAAGGAGAAGGCTGTCATCCAATGTCACTTCTTCTCTGGATGCTTTACGGATAGCCAGATCCAGCACATCTTTCAATACGGAAAGACTGTCTCCTACCGTACGGCTGGCGATATTCTGCAATGCGTTGTCTGTAATCTGGTGATTCTTGATCCTGGCAACCTCCAGCTGAAGATACTGCAGTCTCTCTTCTTCTTTCGGAAGATTCACACAGATCTTATTATCGAATCTTCTGACCAAAGCCCCATCCAGAACTCTTCCGCTTCCGGAGGAACCGTCCGGATCATAATTCGTTGCCGCGATCACAAAAACGGGACGACTGCTGTTCTTGTTGAATCCATCCATTTCATTAAGAAGCGTATTCAGCATATCCTCGGTTATGTGAGTATGTTCGCTTCCAGTTCTTATCTTTCCGATGGCATCGATCTCATCTATAAATACGATACTGGGAGCGAATTTACGGGCTGTTGCAAATAACTGTCGGATCTTACGCTGACTCTCTCCGAAATAGCGGTCCATAAAGTTGGTGGCTGCGGATGCAAAGAAAGGAAGATCGCACTCTCCTGCCATAGCTCTTGCAAGCATGGTTTTTCCGGTGCCCGGAGGTCCGTAAAGAAGGATTCCCTTAGGCGCTCTGCTTCCGTCCGCTGCGTATTTCTTTGGATTCTTCATATACTTTATAAAATCCTTCAGTTCCTCTTTTGCGGACTCAGCTCCTATCACATCACTGAACCGTTCCTTCGGCCGGTTGCTGTCACTGAGCATCATCTGGTTCTCTTCGCCGCTTGCAGCCATCTGTGTACGGAAATCATAGAATATGATCTCTGCGCTTTCCCCATCATCGGAGATTTCCTGAGCAGTGTTAAAACTGAGAACTCTGCCCCGTCCGGATAATTCACTGACTCTCTTCTGCAGATAGTTTTGTTCGCAGAGATTTGCGATAGCATCGGCAAATTCTGTCTTATCCGTGAAATTAAGGAACCCTCTTACTCCACGGGAAGAAAACGTATTCTGATCTTCCAGTCGGATATCTCCACGCTGCAGGATATACAGCGGGATCGGGGATTCATTTACCGTAAACTCATTGAAAGCATCGATCCCTTCGGATTCCCAGTCATCCATGCTGAGGAACCGATGTGTATCCTCCTTTAATCCGTAATTCAGATCCAGAACGATAAAAGAGATATCCCTGGTATCGATCAGTTCCATGGCATGCGGCAGGTCACTTGCCTGATGTACAATGCATCTGCTGCTGAAAGGAACATCTTTTATATCTTCTTCTGCCCCGAAGAACAGGATCTCCGCTGTTTCATCATTTGTAAAGAGTCTTAGGATCTCCGGATCATCTTTCGGAAGATCCAGTCGGAATTTAAGCGTTTTCAACTTTTTCATGGTCCGGCTGACATCGCCTAAATTCCTTCCCAGATTCAAAAGCTCATTCTTCACAAGGATCGTACTTTGGGCGGAGATATTCCGTCCATCCAGATTCACACTTTGTGAATAAAGGAACATGGCCGAAACCCTGGGATCAAACACGGTTTCCACATCGTAGTTGGATCGCATATATCCTGCGGCTTTTGCAAATCGTCCGTCTGCGATGCCCTGGAGGATATGGGTTTCCAGGTGATTGAACATGATCACATTTCCTGCGGCAAACCGGGAACAGATTGCTGCCGGGAAGCGGTTTTTCTTATATTCATCCTTCTCTTCTTCCAAAGCCTTGATCACGACGGCTCTCGGAATTCCGGACAGGTTGATCCGGTCATGGGACTCATACAGACTTTTTCCGACATTTGTAGTAAAGATCAGGATGGTTTTTTTGAAGTCAATCTGTTCCTTTGTCATGGCATCTGTGAGCATACCGCCGTCCATCACCTGAAGGAACTGATAGATCACATCTTCATGTGCTTTTTCAATTTCATCCAACAGGATGATGGAACGAGGATTGTTCTTTACAAAATCCGTCAGCTCTCCGGTCTTGGAACCGACATAATGCTTTTCTGTACCCACAAGCCGTTTTACGGTATCACTGGAAGAGAATTCACTCATATCCAGTCTGAGGTAGGAAAGCCCCAGATGATCTGCCGCGGTTTCTGACAGCAATGTCTTTCCGACACCCGGAGGACCTGCAAAAAGGAATGTGGCACTGGGCCCCTTCCTCTCCTCATCCGGGAATACTTCGCTTTGAAAATATCCTTCTGCAAAGAGCCGGATTGCCTCATTTTGTCCCTTCACCTGAAGCTTCAGGCTTTCCGTCAGCTTCTGAACCTTTTTTACAAGCATACCAAGTTCGGCTGTCCGTTTCAGAACTTCATTTTCTTCTTCAGTATTCTGATCCCGAGAAGCTTCTTCTTTCTTTGCTTCTTCTTTCTCAGTTCCTTCTTTTTCAGTTTCTTCTTTCTCAGTTTCTTCTTTCTCAGTTTTTTCTTTTGTATCTTCCGTCTTCAATGTTTCTTTTGCCGGCTTTTTCCCCTCAGAGATATCGGAGGTCTTCTGATTCCGTTCGGAAGAATAATCCAGAATATTCGAAAGGTTCTGCCCCTTTTTTACAAGTTCGATCTCCGGTATTCCCAGAGCCAGGAGCCTCTTTAAAATAACCAGTGCGCTTACAGGATCTTTCTGCTTATCCGCTTCATCCAGTATTTTCTCAGCTTCTTCCATATCCTTCTTGGAACTGCAGAGACTAAGCAGCGATGCTCCCTGCTTCAGAAGATCCACATCGATATCATAATCCGTAAGAAGCGTCGTGATTTCCCTTATCTCCTCTTTCTCTTCTTCCGAAGTAAAAAGGGAATCTCTGATACTTGCATCCATGGTCACGAGTTTTGCATAACCGCCAAGCAATCCTATGGGGGAAGTCGCATTTCCACCCAGCATTTTTTTGATATATTCAAATAACATATTACTGCTCATATTCCTTCTCCATTCTATAAAATCAATATTGATATTATGTCATTTGTGCATACATAAACTGTCATATAACATAAATTATATCATTCCGGGTTCCGCTTAACAAGATGTCCCATCCATGGCTCCGGCCGTCTCCAGTGCAATCCGGATCATGTCATCAAATGTGGTTTCACGCGCCTTTCCATCCATTGCCTCTCCTGTGATCGGACTGTCAGAGATGGAGCAGATGGCCAATGCTCTCTTTCCTGCCTGGGCCGCGACTATGTAAAGTCCCGCGGCTTCCATCTCCACCGCAAGTACTCCCAGCTTTGCCATACGCATGGTACGATTCGCCGCATCATAAAATACGTCGCTGGAATAGACAGGCCCCACCGGCATGGATACTCCCAGCTCACGCGCCTTGCTTACTGCAGTTTCCAGTAACGTAAAATCAGCCGTCGGTGCAAAATAAGCCCCCAGTTCCAGCTGTGAAGTGACATTTGAATCCGTGCAGGCAGACATGGCCGCTACCACACTGCCCAGTTTAAGATTCGCCTGCAAAGCTCCCGCACTACCGATCCGGATGATATTCTCCACTCCGTAAATGTTGTATAATTCGTGTGCATAAATGGAAATGGACGGGATTCCCATTCCGCTGGCCATGACAGAGACCGGTATCCCCTTATAAATTCCTGTATATCCCTGGACTCCCCGAAGGTCATTTATCAATTTCGGAGATTCCAGGTAGTGTTCCGCGATATAGGCGGAACGCTTCGGATCCCCTGGCATAAGTACGGTTTTTGCAAAATCTCCTGTTTTTGCTTCAATATGTGGTGTCATTCCATCCTCTCCTTTCAGGCTGTCTTTTCTTTCGAACTTTTTTTTTTCAAACAATCTTCGATCATCACGGTAAACGCACGTAACTGCCTTTCCTATTCCACGGATTTCAATGATTCCGCCATGTTGATCCGTTCCAGTTTTCTTCGCATGAACAGATTTACAACCACAGTGAATACCAATGTCAGAACAAAGCTCAGAAGAAAGCTGACAGGCAGGATCTGTATATTAAAATAGACCATGTCCACGGCAATCTGTGTCATCACGAATCGATGCAGCAATATACCCAGCCCAAGCCCTGCAAACATGCCGAACACCGTAAGAACCACATTTTCCCGGAATACATATTGCGCGGTTTCATTCGGATAGAAACCAAGGACCTTGATGGTGGCGATCTCACGGATCCGTTCGGTGATATTGATATTTGTAAGATTATAAAGCACGACGAAGGCCAGTCCTGCGGCACTGAGGATCACCACCAGAACGATATAGTTCAGGCTGGACATCATGTTCGTAAACCGTTCCTTTCGAATGCCGTAAACCTCTACATAGGTAGTGTCCTTGCACTCTGCCAGAGACGTTTGTGCAGCATTTATGTCGGTTCCGGGAGTATACCGGATATAGGCCGAATTCACATTTCGGGAAATATCCTCCGGAGATGCTATAACATAATTGTATATATGATTTCGGAAGATGCCGGATACAGTAAGCGTAACTTCCTTCAGGTCATCACTGAACAGCTTTACAGTGTCCCCGGTCTTTACATTATAACGCTCCGAAACAGCAACGGAGATCAGAATCTCTCCCTGCTTCGGTACATTCAGGGTTTCCCCGTCCATTGTCATCAGATGGAAGAATTTCGTGAAGTCCTTGCCGCTTTCCGGTACGATCAGATTGACACTCTTCACTGTCTTTTCATGCTTCAGATCCCAGGACGCATTATAGGTTAAGATATAATCCTCTGTATCTCTTTCCAAAACCGTGGTCAGCTCCTCGGGAGCTTTTGCGCCTTCTCCGTTTTTAAAGCTCAGTTCCAGATCCGAAGTCTGAATATCTTCGAACTGCATCCTTGCAAAGTCCCGGATGGAATCTCTCAGTCCAAAGCCGGTAAGAAGCAATGCCGTACAGCCGCTGATCCCAAGGATCATCATAAAGAATCTTCCCTTATAGCGGAAAATATTCCGGACAGATACTTTATGAAGGAATTTCAGCCGGTTCCAGATGGCAGGGATACGCTCAAGCAGCACTCGTTTGCCCGGTTTCGGCGCCTTTGGTCTCATAAGCGCTGCCGCCGCATGCTTTAACTCCACACGCACGGCGATCCATGTGATACCCACCGAGCAAAGGATGGCGGTAAGAAGCGAGATCAGTGCCAGACTCCAGTCAAAGACAAACTTGAGGGGAAGGGATATATACATGAGATTGTATGTGATATAGATCACCGAAGGGAACACGATGATCCCCACCCCGTAGCCAAAGAGGAATCCTAAAACAGCGGCACTTCCGGAATAAGAGATATATTTCATCAGGATATCTCCGTCCGAATATCCCAGAGCCTTCAGGATACCGATCTGTCCTCTTTGCTCCTCCACCATACGCGTCATGGTGGTCATACATACCAGGGCGGCAACCAGGATGAAGAATACCGGAAATATCCTTGCAACCTGTCCTACGATCTGGGAATCTCCGTCAAAGCAGGCATAACCGATATTTGTATTTCGCTCCAAAAGGAAGGAATCCACAGTGGTTTCTTCCTCTCCGGAAAGATAGTTCCAGAAGATGAGGAGCAGATTCTTTGGGTCACCGGCAAGTCTCTTCATACGACGTTCAGCGGCCTTTTTCGAGGTCTCCTCCCATTCAGGCCGAAGAAGATCCATGGTATCGTCATATTCCTCTGTATAGATCCCTCCCGAAACATCCATATCCACATAGATTTCGGTATAGATATCTTCCTTGAATCCTTCTTCGGTAAGATACAAAAATCCGGAGACAAGACCATTTCCAAGGGAGGTGGTACCACGTTCAAAATTGATATACAGGGAGGAGTCCGCAAAACCGACAACGGTATAACTGTCATACCGAAAATGCTTTTTATTTTCCTTCGGACAGTTCTTTGAGATAACCAACTGATCCCCGATCGTGAGATTCATCCGATTCCGGTTATCCAGCAAAACCTCATTATCCTTTTCAGGAAGTCTTCCCTCTCTTAATTCCAGCTGATTGATCTCCCCCGGAAGTGAATGAGCTTTATAAACCGAATCACTCCCATCAGGGGAAAGGCAGACCACATCGTATTGGAACGCACCCTCTGCATGGAGTACGCCTTCTTGTTTTTGGATATACTGAACGGCCTCCTCGTCCCAACCGATGGTGGACATCAACTTATAATCAAAAAAATTCTTCTCTTCAAAAAAAAGATCAAAGGTATGAACCATGGCCGGTGTGGTGATCCGTACACCCGAAAAAAAGCCGACTCCCAATGCTATGATCGCAAAGATCGCAAAGAAACGGCCAAAGGATCCTCGAACCTCCCGGAACGTGGATTTACGCAGAGCTTTTTTTGAAGCGCCTTTCATATCTGCATTACCACTCTATATCTTCAATATCAACTCGGTTCGAATTCAGTTTTTCTTCCTGAATCCTGCCGCTTTTTACCCGTATGATCCGGTCTGCCATGGCAGTCAGTGCGGAGTTATGAGTGATCACGATCACCGTCGTTCCCGTATTTCTGCAGGTGTCCTGAAGAAGCTTCAGCACTGCCTTCCCTGTCACATAATCCAACGCGCCGGTTGGCTCATCACATAAAAGCAGCTTCGGATTCTTCGCCAGTGCACGGGCAATGGCGACACGCTGCTGTTCCCCGCCGGACAGCTGGGAAGGGAAATTCTTCATGCGTTCTTCCAGCCCTACCTCTTTCAGTACCTCGGACGGAGGAAGCGGATTCTTGCAGATCTGGACCGCAAGTTCCACATTTTCCAGGGCAGTAAGATTCTGTACCAGATTATAAAACTGAAATACAAAGCCCACATCCAGCCGACGATACGTTGTGAGACGCCGCTTATCATAGGACGAGATCTCCTCTCCGTCGATCAGCACACGGCCGCTGGTCAGTGTGTCCATGCCTCCGAGGATATTCAGGATCGTGGTCTTCCCTGCGCCGGACGCACCGACGATCACACAGAACTCTCCCTTTTCGATGGAAAAGGTGGCACCGGAAAGAGCGGAGACTGAAACCTCTCCGCTCTTGTATATTTTCTGTACGTTCTGAAATTCTACATATGCCATGATCCTGACTCCGTTCTTCCTACCATACCAAATAATCTCCGGGTCATCCCCGCATGATCGCCCTGCAGATCGCATCTCCCATATCTGCAAAATAGTAGCAGTCTTCCATCTCTTTTTCTGCAACATACTGATCATGCTGGGTACGGGGAGGATAATAATCCAGGAAACGACGAAGATCCTCCAGTGCATCCAGCCTGTAGCTCCTCTCCATCTTCGGTCCCAGCGTATGAACCTTCAATGTTCGTCCGTTCAGATGTGCACGATGCTTATGCGCATACGGATGTCTGGTTTCTATATTCAGATAAAAATCAAAGCTGTGCTCAAAATGAGGAGGTACGTAGGATACCTGCTGTCCATCCGAATTCCGACGCTTTTCTTCCGTGGAATGATAGCTGATATCCAGCTTCATTTCCGTGATATCATCAAAGGACAGGATGTCCGGATTATATCTTGCCACATCGGTATTCCGACGCGGAAGGACGATAAAACGGCGGTTCGGTTCATCCACGATAAAGATCTCCGCATCCTCTCCGTACTCAGCGGTACCGTTAAAGGATTCAAGGTTCTTCCGGTTTTCCTCACGGTATGCCAGCTGCTGATCGATCTCAGCCACAGTACTGTTCTTCCGGTCCGTGAACCAGGGCGAAAGCAGTGCCACACAATCCTTGCACATCACCCCATCTTCCAGCTTCTTCTTGCCGAGAAGACCGATCTCCTTCCCGCAGAATACACATTCTTTTTTTTCCATTGCATCCTTTATTTTGTCGAACAGTCCCATTCTTTCCCCCCTGTTATGATCTTATTTTCGAAGTTACTGCAGTAAATGCTGTATCGAAAACCGATTATCTTCTGCTTTGATTTTTACATATGCCCCGCTGATGAGCGGCATCTGCGGCGGCAGATGTCCGAAGTCCAGATCCATCAGGATCGGGACTCCCAAATCCCCGATGCATCCGGTAACTGCCGTATACATATCCAGTCCCATCATTTCCTCGCCGAAATGCAGGGGCCGTCCGATGAGAAATCCTTTCACATACCTGAACCATCCTGCTTCCTTCAGTTGGAAGAAGGCTCTTCTTACACTCATGGGATTCAGATCACAGCACTCCAGAAACCATATGAATCCGTCTTCCTTATACCGTTCCAGAAACTCGGATACCCTGTCAAAACGCGTGCCGCAGAGCACGGCAAGTATATCCATGCAGCCACCGATCAGCCTTCCCTCCGGCGCTGCGGAAAAGATTTCTTCTTCACCGAGAAAGATCCGCTGTGCGTAAGGTTCGGTGAGATTATAAGGAACCAGCGGATGTTCTTCATCCTTCAGGCTTTCCTTCTCCCACTTCGGATAATTATCTACGGTAGTCTTTCCCTTCAGTATCTCGATGGTATCCAAATGAGAATCCGACATGGGCTCCATTCCGAAGCTCGGGGCGCAAGGTCCGTAGATCGCTGCCGTATCTGAAAGGATCGTGGATAAAAACGTAAAATTCGTATTATCGGAATAACCAAGATACCATTTGGGTTCGCTTTTTCGGATCAGTTCCCAGTCAATGTAAGGAACCACTTCACACATCAGTTCTCCGCCGCCGCAGGCGATGAGAACATCCGTTTCGGGATCCTTATACATCTGATTCAGCTCGGCTCCGCAAAGCTCTGGCTTTGTACTGATCCCGATACCGTCCGAGGCATAACAGTTCGGCCCGAGTTTCGTCTTATAACCCATGGCATGAAAATGTTTAAGCGCATTTGCAAATGCTGTTTTATAGGGTTCGATGGCAGCTCCGAAAGACGGAGCCACAAAACCAAGCGTTCCTTTGTCAGGCAGAGGTTTCGGATATCTCATGGCATTCTCCTATATCATGAAGTTAAGAACGAGGCAAAGTAACCGGTGTAAAGTACACATTCTTCTCTAACCGATAGGAATCATTGTATTCCTGAACAACGATATATCTTCCGCCGGTAAAATGTGCCGCGGAGTCTGCCGCATATCGGGTAATGTTCCGGTACTCCTCTTCGGTTTTATTCAGCAGGATGATCTCCCTGTCAAAATGAACCGGCGGATTTCCTTCGGAGGAGACCTCGATCCGAACTCCCTGAATTCCCCGGGTCACTCTGCAAACCGCATATCTTCCGCGGTCTGCCGGATCGATCAGAAGCTTTCCGGCTTCCTGTGCGGCAAAAGCCACCTTTGTATAATCCGGATCCGCTGCCTTCCCATCGCCTTTTGCGATAACACAGACGTAGATAAATCCGATCAGACATATGAGCAGGATCACCCCTGCTATGATCAGTGCTGTCATCCACCAGGTCATATAAATCACCCCTTATCCGATCGCTTATACGCCTCGATGCCGAGACCGCCGAAGGAGGTCCCGTTATAATAATAATCCAGACACACATCCAGCATGGGAATAAGCAGTATCGCTCCCGTGCCTTCCCCTAAAGCCATATTTCCGTGGATCACGGAGGTAAGCTCCAGTTCCTGAAGAATTCTTTTTCCAAGCGGTTCTCGTGGAAAATGGGACGGGATCAGTATTCTTTTCACTGCCGGAACCAAACGGACTGCCAGTAATGCCGCCGTCAGGGTGATCAGGCCGTCAAGGACTACCGGGATCCGGTGTGCTGCGGCTGAAAGGATCGCACCCACCATGCCTGCAATATCATATCCGCCGAAGGCTGCCAGGATTTTCAGGATATCTTCCTCGGGCAAAGCCGTCTTACCGCTTAAAGAGGCTACCGAATTAAAAGCTTCCGGATTAAAAGCTTCCGGATTAAAAGCTTCCGGATTAAAAGCTTCCGGATTAATAGTTTTGGCATCAAAAGCT
>CAMPAX010000036.1 GCA_946633495.1 uncultured Lachnospiraceae bacterium
TTGGGCAACTGGTTGAACTCCTGGATGCACCTCATGTTCTCCACCCAGTTGACATCGCTCGTCTTGGGAATGGTGAGCTCGCAACGCCTCACCTGATAGGTGGAGTCGTCTTTGATGTATATCTGTCCCCGGAAGCCAAAGTCCTGCTGGTTGTTGGGGGTGAAGTCGAGCATGATGCAACGGTCGTCGCCCAAATAGAGCGTGTCGGTGATGTAGAAGCGATAGAACTGGATGGCATCCTTGTCCGTACGGTCAATGGTCCAGTAGTGTGTTGTTTTTTAATCATCTATACATTCAGGTATTAAAGTTTGAATTGTTACCTCCTCTTTGGGATTCACGTCCTCCAAATGCCAGCCCCAATGATACACGAGGGGATCTGCATTGATTTCATCAAAATATTTATATATCCGTTGCTTAAGTTCATCCTTGGAAGCAACTCGGATCCCATGAAGGAGTTGTTTTGTCATTTTACTGAAAAAACCCTCGATAAGATTTAACCAAGATCCATGCTTCGGCGTAAAGACAAATTCAAAACGTCCAGGAATTGTATGTAAATATTTTATAACTTTTTGGGAAGTATGCACTTTTAAATTATCAAGAATGAGGCGTATCTTATCTTCATCAGGATATCTCTTATCAAGTTTAGTTAAAAACTGTATATAATCATCACTATTATGCGTGTCGCTTATCAAAGGAACAGCATCACCGGTCTGCAAGTCAATTCCTGCAAGAAGCGACAACGTACCAAGGCGATGGTATTCGTAATCTCGCTTAATCACACCGTTACTTTCATTCGGCATCTTATCATCTGAAGTATTGGAGATCGCCTGAATGCCAGGCTTTTCATCATAGGATAATATATGCGTGATTTTATCATCTTTGAAAGGCAATAACCTGCCCTCTTCGTCAAACTGCAACGATAACTGCTTATAAAGCAAAAGAATATTGTGCATCTTCTCATCAAAATCCGGATCTCTACGCTCACAATAATATTGTATACGAAACGGTTTAATGTTCGCTTTGTCAAGAATCCTGTGTACGCTGGATGCCGTTATCGTGGACAGCCTCGCATATCCCGCATCTGCTGCAACAAGATTAATATGTCTTGTCAGAGAACGTGTCGTCCATGTCTCGGCGGAATATCCAAGATCTTTTGGTTTCATGCAGGCGATACTGATCAACCAGGTCTTCGCTTCGCCAGATATTTCCTCTTTTCTCCCGCGTCCTTCCGCTGTACTCAGAATATCATCAATGGTTTGTTCGGATGTACGATTGCGATACTTGTTGCACCACAACTCGACAGTGTGACGGTTCACGCCCATCTCCTGTGCAACCACTTTACTCGATTTGTTTTCTGCTTTTTTCAATAGAATCATTGCCCGACGATTAACCATAACAGGAGTCCTTCCTGATTTGACAATCTTTTCAAGTGCAGCTTTATCATCTGGTTGTAATGTGAATTTCATCTCTGCTGCCTCCTTTTGTCAGATGATCTTGAAAAATTCCAAGTTCGCGTTGCCGACCGTACTGGTCAGTTATGTAAAATCGACACATTACAGAAAGAGTCACTCTGTCTGTCGGCTCATTTGCAAGGTTTTCGCGAGTATGCTGACATGATATCATAAAAACGATTAAATGTATAGTCAATTGGCGAACGATACACTAGCTGGGTCAAGCCAAGGCTTTCCGAAGTGGGTGTGTAAAAATCTTTCCGACGTTCACTATAAAAGCCCTGTGGGAAATTTTTGTTCAATTTGGTTTGGCGTATTGTTTTTCATTATCCATGCATTCGACTTATGCGTTTATAAGCAGCTCCCGTGCGCTTTGGAGAATGGCATCCGTGATCCGGTCTCCTCCCAAAAGTCGGGCAAGTTCCTGCACTCTTCCTTCCTCATCCAGTTCCGTCAGGGAAGTGATGGTCTTCTCTCCCACCACCTGCTTATCGATCCTGTATGCAGCATCTCCCACTGCTGCGATCTGCGGCAGATGGGTGATCACCAGGATCTGTCTCGTCCCGGCCAGGCGCTTTAACAGCTGACCGATCTTCTGTGCCGTGATCCCGCTGATTCCCACATCGATCTCATCGAAGACCAGTGTCGGGGTATCTGCAACATCCGACAGCGTAGCTTTCAGCGCAAGCATGACACGGGAAAGCTCACCGCCGGAAGCCACCTTATGCAGCGGCTTCGGTTCCTCTCCCTGATTCGTGGAAAGACAGAACACCACATTGTCCCTGCCCTCCGACGTAATTTCCTCATTCTCCGTAATATCCGCATAGAATACCACGTGCGAGAAATTCATATCCAGCAGTGCATCCGTAACCTGCTTTGAAAGGGGCTCCGCCGCTTTTTTCCGGAGTGCCGAGAGTTTCTTCGCACTTTCCTCCAGCGATTTCATTTCCTGCTCCAAAGCCGTCCGAAGCCTGGCTGTCTCTTCGTCCGCTTTCGTAAGAGTCTCCAACTCCTTTTCCAGGGTGTCTGCCGCTGCAAGAACCTCTTCCAGCGTTCTCCCGTATTTTGCCTTCAGGCTGTTCAGAAGATCCAGCCGGTCAGAGATCCTTCGGAGTTCTTCCGGATCATAAGATATTTCTTCCATGTAGGAGGTAAGGCTCTGATTGAAATCAGAAAGCAAAGCTTCCACTTCTGACAGCTGCTCCGGCAGAGGAGAATCGGGTTCATACCGGCTCATATCCCGGATCCTTTTTGCTGCCCTGGAGATCTGGCTTCCACATCCGGAGGCTGTGTCTTCCCCTGTAAGCAAAGCTACCTCCTGACAGATGGCTGTCAGTTCCTCTGCATGGGACATCCGCCGAAAAGCCTCCTCCAGATCCTCATCTTCTCCCGGATGCAGGGAAGCATCGCGTATCTCCCGGATCTGGAAATTCAGAAAATCCATGCGTTTTGCGCGTTCTCCCGGATCCACATCCAAACGTTCAAGATCTCTTCGGAGCTCCTGCACCTTTTGGAATCCGGAACGTACTTCTGCCTTCTGTTCACTTACGGCAGGATCACTGGCATCCAGGATCTCCATATGCCGGGCCGGTTTCAGGAGCGTTGTCTGCTCATGCTGTGCATGCAGATTGATCAGGATTTCAGCTGTGTCTTTCAGCTGGGACAAGGGAACCGTTTCCCCGTTGATCCGGTTCATCACACGATTTTTGGAAAGCTTTCGTGTGATCAGGACCTCATCCTCCTGAATGATGTCCTCGGGTACGATATCTGCTTCGATCAGACGTCGGCGTGTTTCAGGGTTCAGGGTGAACAGAACCTCAACAAGGCCATCCTTTGTTTCGTCACGCAGCAATGTCCGGTCAAACCGTCCTCCCAGGGCGATTCCGATGGCTCCGATCACCACGGATTTCCCTGCACCGGTTTCACCGGTAAGAACGTTCAGACCGTCTGCAAAAGAAACCTCCAGATGGTCGATCAATGCGATATTTTCAATTCTTAAACTGACTAACATATTTCCTCCTCAAAAATCCAGATGAGCGAGGGGCGAATGGACCAAAAACACATCGGACAGGATTCCTTACATTCCTTTGGACCGTTATCACCTCTCATTTACTCCCTGTGAGGATTCTCTGCATTTATATTAAATGATGCTGGGGTCAAAAGGTATTTTGCCCCCAGCTGACCGTAGATCATGGCTGAAAGGTCTTTAACTCACGGATCAATGGCTCCACCTCCGGGATGGAACGCACAGCCAGAAACAGCGTATCATCTCCGGCGATACAGCCAACAAGCCCCGGGAGTGCCATATTATCCAGGGCGGCGCCCACAGCCATCGCCGTACCGGATACCGTCCGGATCACCACCAGATTCCCCGCCGGCTCGATGGAAAGAATGCCTCCGGACAGGATCTGACGATACGCCGTATTCTTTCCTGTGGCACCGGCAACATAACGACTCCCTTTTCCGTCTCCGGACACTTTTCGAAGACCAAGCTCGCGGATATCCCTGGATACCGTAGCCTGGGTGGCAGGATACCCCGCTTCGTTCAGTGCCAGGGTCAGAGATTCCTGTGTGCCGATGGGGCGTTCGGTGATCAGTTCCAATATTTTCTTCTGTCTTTTTTCTTTTTTCATATTCGACACTCGAAATTGAAGCACTTGTTATCCTGTGCAGACCGCCTGTCATCCTGAGCGAAGCGAAGGATCTTATGATGCTGGTGTCATGCTTCCGGCGGATGGATCGGACGGTCCAGTTTTTTTGAGATCACTTCGTAGAAACTTCGCTGCTCCAGTCGGATCAGGTGAAGAGGGATATCCGAGGCCATAACTTCGACTTCGTCATCCACTGAGATCTCGTAATTTTTATATCCGTCAAAGGATACAATCCCTTCGTTGATCTGGGTTTTCCGCTTCTCCACCAGCGATATCCGTATTCTGTCCCCTGCATCAAAAACGATGCTCTTCTTTGACAGGGAGTGCGGAGAGATGGGCGTCAGCACGATGGTCCTTGTCCCAGGAGCCACGATGGGACCTCCTGCGGACAGATTGTATCCGGTAGAACCGGTGGGAGTGGAAATGATCACCCCATCCGCTTCATATGTATCAAAAAACACATCATTTACATAGATCCGAAGCGCGATCAGCCGAAGAACGCCTTCACGGATGATCACTACATCATTCAGCGCGGAGTACTCCAGCTTCTCTCCCGCTTTGCTGATCACGCCCGTAAGCCGCATCCTTTTCTCTACCACATAATCTCCCCGGATCAGGCGATCCACCATGTCCTCCATGGCTGAGCATTCCACTTCCGTAAGAAAACCGGTGGTTCCAAGATTCAGTCCGATCATGGGTACGGTGCAGTTCCCTATGGCATGGCTTGCGCGCAGCATGGTTCCGTCGCCCCCGAGAACGATCACCACATCGACTGACTTCATGGTCTCGTCCGGAATCACGTCCTCCGGCGACTCATCCCCCTCCAAAAGAAGGGTCACACCATGCCCCCTCGAACGGATCAGCCGCTCCAGCCGGTCAGTAACTTTCTGACCGGGATCCTTATTCACATTTGAAAATAAGAGAAAATGCACCTTTTATTCTCCGTTCTTTTTTGACTGTATTTCCGGTCCGGCTTTTCTGAAATTCTCTGCCAATCGAACTTACTGATCGAACTTATCGTTCCATCTTACCGATTGAACCAATCGATCCAACTCACAGATCGAACCTACTTATCCAGGATCTCGTGGCTCTCATCCACCACCGTTTTCGGCGAGATTTCCTCCGGCAATGCAGCGTCCGGATTTTCCTTTTTTTCTGTCTTTTTCAGCCACACCAGATATTCGATATTTCCTTCCGGTCCTTTTACCGGAGAAAAAGTAAGCCCCAATGGCAGATAACCTTCTGACGGTGCAAAGGAAAGGATCTTCTCGATCACCTCCAGATGCACGTTCCGGTCCCGGATCACGCCCTTCTTTCCGACCTTTTCACGTCCCGCTTCAAACTGGGGCTTGATCAGTGCCACCACGCCTGCACCATCTTTTAGCAGCTCATACAGCGGCGGAAGCACTTTTGTCAGTGAAATGAACGAGACATCGATGGACGCAAAATCCAGCACCGTACCTCCGATCTGCTCCGGCGTGACATAACGGATATTTGTTTTCTCCATGCAGACGACTCTGGGATCATTTCGAAGCTTCCAGTCCAACTGCCCGGTGCCCACATCCACTGCAAAAACCTTTGCTGCCCCATTCTGCAGCATACAATCGGTAAAGCCGCCGGTGGAAGACCCCACATCCATACAGGTAAGGTCCGACAGCGTAATGGGAAAGCTCTGCATGGCCTTCTCCAGCTTCAGCCCGCCCCGGCTGACATACCGGAGTGTCTTTCCCCGGACCTCCACTGTACAGGTCTCCTCAAATACACTGCCGGCTTTATCTTCTTTCTGATTATTTACATATACTATGCCGGAAAGGATCAGTGCTTTGGCCTTCTCCCGGGAAGGCGCCAGCCCCTGTTCCACCAGCAGAATATCCAGTCTTTTCTTCAAAGTCCCTACGTTCTCCTATATTGATCCCCGGATCCGTTCCACGATGGAATCCACATCCAAACGAAGCCTCTTTCTGAGGGATGCCACGGTTCCATGTGCTACCGTCTCCTGATCGATGCAAAGATGCAGGTATGACGTTCCGCAGCCTCTCTTCTGCAGGAAATACGCCGCTGCCTCCCCATAGCTTCCATGCTGCACGGACTCCTCCATCACCACCAGAAGATCACTCTCCGCAGCGGCCTTCTGCAGCATTTCCTCATCCAGCGGTTTAATAAATCGGGCATTTACAACGGTAACGTTCAGCCCGTCTTCTCTTTCCAGGATCCGACCGGCAGTTTCCGCCTGTGCGGTCATGGCTCCAACGGAAATGATGGTGACCCTTTTCCCTTGATCCTTTCCCTCCTCCAAAGGCTGATGCGTGAAGATCACTTCCGATCTGCCCAGGACTATGGGTTCCGTCTTCTGTCCGGGGACATCCAGTGCGGAGCCCTTCGGATATTTGATCGCCACCGGTCCTTCCAGCGTTATGGCATACCGAAGCATCGCTGCCAGTTCCGCTCCGTTTCGCGGACTCATGACGGTAAGTCCCGGCATTTCGTCCAGATAAGCAGTATCATAGATCCCATGATGTGTCTCACCGTCTTCGCCTACCAGACCCGAACGGTCCAAAGCAAAGATCACATGCAGCTTCTGAAGGCACACATCATGAAGGATCTGGTCATAGGCACGCTGCAGGAACGAAGAATAGATTGCAACGACGGGGAGCATCCCCTCTTTTGCAAGTCCCGCCGCAAATGTCACCGCATGCGCCTCAGCGATCCCCACATCGAAGGTACGTTCCGGCCATTCCCTCTGAAATGCGCGAACGCCGGTTCCTCTTGCCATGGCAGCCGTGATAGCCACCAGCCTCGGATTCTCTTTTCCAAGCTCAAGTAGTGTTTTTGCAAAAACATCCGTAAATGTCTTATATCTGGCAGCTGTGGGTACTCCGGTCAGCCGGTCAAAAGGACCGATCCCGTGGAACCGCTCCGGATGACGTTCTGCCGGGATATACCCCTTGCCTTTCTTCGTTTTAACATGAACAATGATGGGTTTCTTCAGACGGAATGCCCGTTCAAAGGTCTCCACCATTTCCTGAACATTATGACCATCCACCGGACCGATGTATGTAATGCCCATTTCCTCAAAAAACATGCCCTGAACCAGAAGATTCTTTAAGGAATCCTTGGAACGCTTGATGCTCTTCGCCACCCTCGGACCCACACTGGGGATGGTCATCAGCGCATTCTCCACATCCGCCTTCAGCTCGTTATAGGAACGCCCTGCGCGGATCCGGTTCATGGCCTTGGATAATCCCCCCACATTCTTTCCGATGGACATTTCGTTATCATTTAAAATGATCACCATGGGTGCTTTCAGCTGCGACACATTGTCCAAAGCTTCATACGCCAGACCACCTGTCATGGAGCCGTCTCCGATCACCGCGGCCACCCGGGGAATGGTATACTCCGGATCCGCTGCCGCCTTCAGTCTGGCTGCCGTAACGATACCCAGGGCTGCGGAAATGGAAGTGGAGCTGTGTCCGGTATTGAATGCATCACATTCACTTTCGCAGCTTTTCGGAAATCCGCTCATTCCGTCCAACTGCCTGAGATTATCAAAGCCCTCTTTCCTTCCGGTAAGAAGCTTGTGGGTGTAGCTCTGATGTCCCACGTCAAAGATGATCTTATCTTCCGGCAGCTCCATACAGAGATGCAGCGCCATGGTAAGCTCCACTGCCCCCAGGTTGGAAGCCACATGTCCGCCGGTCAGGCAGACTTTATCCAACAGAAAATCACGGATCTCCGCAGCAAGCTGTGGGAAATCCGCGGGGCGGATGTTTTTAATATCATTTTCTTTTTTTATCTGATCCAGCAGTTTCATGCTTTGTTCCAACCTGTTGATTCCTTCACAACGTGCCCCTGCCTTGCCCGTTCCGCAGTTTCGCGCGAAAGAGCTACGGCCTTCGCCTTACGGCTTCCGGTACTTCTCTTTTGGCAGAGTTACGACCTTCACCCACGGCTTCCGGTACTTCTCTTTTGGCAGAGTTACGTCTTTCACCCACGGCTTCCGGTACTTCTCTCAGGGCAGTGCTATGACCTGCGTCCTGCCAGCTGCTGCAAAAGCATGATCAGCTCTTTGGCGGCAGCATTTCCGGAAACCGAAGCAGCTTCCCTGTCATGCCCTGAATCGTCCATATCTACATCAAAGATTTCGGACAGGGTCCGGGTTGCGGCATCCGTTTTGGTCTTCACATATGCCTCGGCCGCTTCCATGCCGTGTAGAGTCACATAGGTAGTCTTCTCATTTCTTTCGTCCTGTCCGACTTCTTTCCCGAGCTCCTCTGCGGTTCCCGTCATATCCAGGATATCATCCTGAACCTGAAATGCGATCCCGGCATCATAAGCCGCGCTTCGCACACCCTCCGTCTCTTCCTCCGTTGCCCCGCCGAGCACTGCTCCGATCTGCATGGCACATTCCAGAAGAGCCGCGGTTTTATTTGCATATATATATTCCAGCTGTTCATCCGTGAGTCTCTTTCCCGCAAGCGTCACGTCGGCAGTCTGCCCGCCCAGCATGCCGAAAAGACCGGGTTTCCTGGCCAGGATCTGCATGGCGCGTTCCACCCTGGGATTTCCCGGTGCTTTGCTGAAACTGTCAGCCGCTGCCTCAAAGGCGCTGTTCAGAAGTCCGTCCCCTGCCAGGATCGCGATGTCTTCGCCAAAGGCCACATGTACCGTAGGCTGCCCCCTGCGAAGAGTATCATCATCCATCGCCGGAAGATCATCATGTACCAGAGAATAGGTATGGATCATTTCCAAAGCCGCCGCATAGATCATGGCAATGTCCGGATCCACGGCATCCTTCCCATCCTCCCTGGTCCGAAATGCGTTATAGGTAAGAAGAAGGAGCCTTGGCCGGATCCTCTTTCCGCCTGCCGCAAGAGCATATTCCATCGCTTTACGAACCGGCTCAGCGAGTCCTGCATCCTTTGTCAGATACCGGATCGCCGTATCCAGAACTTCCTGGTTCTCCTGTCTTGTCTGTTCCGTCATTCTGTCCTCCATATCAAATGGTATCGTACCCTTTTCTTAACCTTCCCTTTTCAGGATCTCCATCTGCTGTCTTACACCTTCCAGGGTTTTCTGACAGTCATCAAGCAGCTTCACCCCCTCGGTATAAAGCTCCAGGGATTTCTGAAGCCCGGTCTCTTCCGACTCCATCAGCTTCAGGATCTCCTCCACTCTTTCGAATGCATCCTCCACTTTTATGCTCTTTAGTTCCTGCTTCTCCGCTTTTTTCTCAGCCATTTTTGAACTGCCATCTCCCTTTGGATATGGCATCTCCTTTCTGTAAATCACATATTCCCCGGTCATGTTCCGATATAGGCCCTATTGCTCGAATCCTCGGATGTATGCCGTACACCCCTTACTTCAGCCTCGATGGTACCATCATGGATCAATACTTCGAACCTGTCGGAAACCTTTACATCTTCTACGGAGCGGATTGCTCCACCTTCCTTGCTGATGTATCCGAATCCACCCACCAGCTTCGCGGTGGGGGAAAGTCCGTTCAGACGTTCCGTCAGAAGTTCCGCCCGCTGACACGCATTTTGCAGCTTCTGCTTCATTTCACGGTCCAACTTTTCCGACAGATAGTCCTGCCGGGCAAAGGAGGCTTCTGCAAGCTTACTCATTTCGCGCTTCAACAGTTCGGACAACTGCGTTCTTCGAAGAAGCTGCTGTTTGAGCCGCCCCTCGGGGCCTTTGCTGTCAAGGCGATTCCGAAGGCTCTCTTTCTGTTTCAACATATACTCGACTCTGTTTTGCAATACCCGGGTGATGAGATTCCGTTTCTCCTGAATCTGCCGGATCATGGACATCACATCGGGAACCGCTGCCACCGCCGCTGCCGTCGGAGTCGAAACCCGAAGATCCGCCGCTTCATCCGCAAGTGTAAAATTCGTTTCATGTCCGGTAGCGGAAATGATCGGTGTCTCGGCTTCTGCTATGGCTCTTGCCACGATCTCTTCATTAAATGCCGAGAGATCCTCTTCGGACCCTCCGCCGCGTCCGACGATGATCACATCCAGTCCCATTTTGTCCAACGTGCGGATCCCGGCCACGATACTCTCTGCCGCTCCGATTCCCTGAACCTTAGCCGGATAAAGCACCATTCGGATATATGGATTTCGTAACTTACCGTTCTTTTCGATATCGTCTCTCACATCACCATGTTCGGATGTGACGATCCCGATGCTTTTTGCGAATTTGGGGATTTCTTTTTTTCGTGACGGATCAAACAGTCCTTCCTGATATAATTTCTGTCTCAGCAACTTCAGCAGTTCCATCTGCCGTCCGGCGCCACCCAGTCGGATGGCCGTCGCCTTCAGCTGAAGTTCCCCTTTTCTTTCGTAGTAATCGACTGTCCCATCGACCACCACCTCCTGACCGGAAGCGATCTCAAACTGTAAGCCCTTCCACTGGCTTCCACGGTACATGACCGCAGAGATCATGGCGGTTTCATCCTTCAATGTAAAATACAAGTGTCCATTGCCGTCACGTCTCGCGTTGGATACCTCACCTTTTACCGATACTCTCTGAAATTCAATTTGCGTATCAATCAGATTCTTCAGCATCCGATTGAGCTGTGAGACCGTATATTCTCTGACGGGCACCTTGCCAACCTCCCATGATTTGATGCCGGGGCATTCCTCCGACTGATGAAATGCAATACTGACTGTCTTTCCGGCACTCATACGTAACCCGGATTCATTCTTTGTCGGAATCCTCCGGCTTTATAAGCAGCTGATTCAATACTCCGTTGATAAAGGATACCGCCTTTTCATCACAATACTTCTTTGCAAGCTCCAGCGCTTCGTTAACCGCCACCTTCCCCGGGATATCATCATCAAACCGGATCTCATAAGCGGCCACTCGAAGGATTGCCAGTTCCGCTTTTCCTACACGGTTCATTTTCCAATCATGGCTTGCAGACTCCAGCAGCGCATCCAGTTCCGAAGTCTTATTGAGGATGGCCATGCTCTTGGTCCGGATATATTCCTCGTCTTCCGGCTCAATCTCCTTCTTCATCCCCGGCAGAAATGTCCTCGGCTCCTGTTCCAGAGCCTTGATATAATTCTCAGCCTGTTCTTCCATGCCCTCCGGCTGAAAAAAAGCTTCCCGAAAAACGATCCGGAAGATGCTGTCTCTTACTTCTGTCCTTGTCATAGAATCTGTCTCCTTTATCCAAATCAGTTGGTGTCCGCAATTAAACTAAATTTTTCTCTGACTCTGTTCATGACTTATCTGATACGATCATTTGCGTCGGACCAATGTCGCTTCATGACTTTCCCGGCACGATTATTCGGAAAAATCGATGCCGGACACTCTCACATTCACTTTTGATGCGGTAAGCCCTGTCATGGTATACAGCGCCTGTTTCACCTTGTCCTGAATGGCTTTCGAAACCTCTACGATGTTATAACCGAATTTGACCACCACAGATACATCCACTGTAAAATGATCTTCCGCATAAACGACCCGGATTCCCTTCGAAAGGTTCTTCTTTCCAAGCTTGGAGATCAGTTCATTCGGTATATTACCTGCCAGTCTCGCCACTCCGTCCACTTCCGTTACTGCCAGGCCGGCGATATTGGACACCACATCATCCGCGATCCGGATAAAACCGATCCCGTCATCATCCTGCAAAGTAAGGTTTGACTTTTTTTCTTCTTCCATTTTATGAAACCTCCGTTGTTCCTCCGAGACATTCATTATTTCGATCTAAAGGATTTCGATACGCGAATTTCGATCTAAAGGATTTCGATACGCGAATTTCAATCTGCGGATTTCGATCCGTGGATATGATTTCAGTTCAATCCGGGGCCTCACTTCCCAGTAATTTTGCGCCTTCGAGAAGCGATAACAGCATAGGGATCCCTGTCCAGAAAAAGAGGACATAAAGGATTCCTTTCTTCCACTCTCCTAAATAAAACTTATGAATCCCGACAGTCCCTGCCAAAATAGCCAGCACCCCCGCCAGGGTACGGGATTTTTTCTTTCCCGGAGATTTTGTTTCATTCTTCCCGTTCTTTTCCTGATCTATACTCATCTATGTCACCATCCAATATCCTGCTTATAAATCTTCCTAAGGGACCTTTCCGGCTTTATGCGGCAGAAAATCCATCATGTCATAATCCATACGATTATAGCATACTATCACCCGAATGAAAAGAGAGGAACATCAACCTGAACCCTCCATTTTCTTGAATCCCCTATGGCATACACTATATAAATATGATATAATTAAGCGTTCTGTTGCCTTGAAAAAAGGCGATAAATATTATTAATTTACACGGAGGATTCCCATGGCAGATCAGGGAAAACAGCAGAAAAAGAATAAATATGCAGCTTCTAAAGCCGCCTTGAACATCGGAAAGGATAAGAAATACATCCGCACTCTGCGGATCCTTGCTTTTCTGATCCCGGTAATTGCGGTTTTTCTGGGGCTTTTGGCAGGTTCCTTTGCTCCCTTCGGCGGCAAGGACGTTATGACCTCCGGCGGCATGACGGAACATCTGACTTATTATTACGAGCTGTATGACCGCGTTCACAGCGGGAAAAGTCTGGTTCACAGCCTGACCTCCGGATCCGGATACGATTTCACGTCCGTGTTTACCTATTATCTCTCGGATCCCATTAACCTGATCATTTTGATCTTCCCGCGGACCGCGATCCCGGCGGTACTGAACCTGCTGTATGCTCTGAAGATCGGTCTGGCAGGACTCTTCTTCTCCATGTTCCTGACCCGAAGAAAAGCCCGGATCGAAGCAAGACGTGCTTCCATGGAAGCGGAGCGCCAAGATGTGATCCGTGAGATTGCGGATCGGAAAGCTGCGAAGAAAGAACTTGCCCGGGAGAAAGCCAAAGCCAAAGGTGCACGGGAGAAAAAAGACTTTAAACTTGGAGGCTCCGAAGCTCCGAAAACAACTCTCGGCACATTCCTCTCCTTGATCGACCTGCCGAATCTCGGCTTCTCCGTAGCATTTGCACTGTCCGCATTTATGCTGGGACAGGGGCTGGATGTAAGCCACCTGTCAGCCGTAGCTCTCTTCCCCCTGATCCTCATGGCTTTGGACAGCCTTCTGGAGGAAGGAAAATGGCGTCTTTACGCTGCTCTTATGACTGCTTCTATCTTCTGCAGCTTCTATATGACCATCCTTATATTCATCTTCTCCTTGCTCTATGTGGCACTGTTTGATCATAAGGATGTGAAAAGCGCGCTTCGCGCACTGCTGCTGAAACTGATCAGTGATCTTCTGGCTGTGGGTGCCGGTGCCCTGATCGTATTCAACTGCCTCGGAAGCACCTTCATGCAAAGTGACCTGTCCATCAAATTTCCGGGCGGCGCTGCGTCCACAACCTTCTTTGACGTATTTAAAGCATTCTTCCCCATGACTGCACCCTCCGGAGTGAATTTCTACGGTTTCGGTATCGACATTTTCTGCGGTATCCTGGCCGTCTTTCTTCTGGTGCTCTATCTCGGGAATCCGAACATCCGACTCAGAAGGAAACTCGGTCAGGCCGGGATCCTGACAGCCCTTACCCTGGGACTGTTTCTGGTAACTCCCAACTATCTGTTCAACGGATTCTTTTTCTCTCATGCAAATGTCTGCTTCTTCGGCTTCCTGTTCGTGGTTCAGCTGATCTCCATGGCGTACGAGGCCTTACTGAATATCGATCATACTCCTGTATGGCAGATAACGGCTGACGTTATCCTGCTGGGGATCCTGATCGTCCTGACGCCGAAGCTCTGTGATAATTATGACAGCATCCAGCCCATCGTCTATGCATTGGAGGCGCTGGCTATTTACTTTATCCTGATCGTCATGTACCGGTGCAACAGTATGACCAAACGGCTCCTCATGACACTGCTCCCGGTGGTTCTGATCATAGAGGTCAGCCTCTCCTATGTGGATGGGCTCCGTGCCGTAGGATCCGCTTCCACAAAGTATGAGGAAACCCTGGAGAGTCAGTATTATGAAGCCACCCGCGTGATCCATGATGTAAATCCCATCGCACGGGTTTACTACTTTGATCCGAACCGAAGCGACTCCACCCCTGTCACCAATATGCTTTTGGGCTATGATTTTGTGATCACAAAGACCAGAGGAGGCGTCCAGAGGATTGATAATACTCTGGAAAAAGTGACCGAATACGGAAGTCTTACCATTTTCAAGAACCCCTACAGCCTGCACGGTTTTTATCTTCCGAGTGCGATAAATGACTGGAAATACGACCCGAACTATCCCTTCTACTCCCAGGATAGTATCGTATCCAGAGTACTCGGCATGGAGCCTGTCTTTGAAAATGTGACCGGAGACCTGCAGACACTGAATTCAGCTTTATATGATAAGAACGGAATGGAAGATCCCCGGCGGACAGATTATCTCATCGTATTCAAGCCGGAAAAAGGCGGAGATCTTTACTCTTCCATGTTCAATATCGTTCATTTGGGTGAAAAAGAGGCAGGTGATACCGCAAGCTTCACCCATACTGTGCAGAACCGCGAGGTGACCAGCTCTACCCTCGCTGCAACCTATGCCCTCTTTAACGAGGAGAACTACATCAAATTCTATGATCTCATGGCTTCTCTGGTAACCGCTTCCAGCGCTTCGGAGACCTCCGCATCCGTCTCCGTCATCGCACCGGAAGATGGTTACATCGTGATGCAGGACACGCTCCAGGCCGGCTGGAAGGTTGAGGTGTCCGGTGTCAGTGCCGATGGATCTGCCATTTCTTCCGGCTATGTTCCTGTGGTAAAAGAGCTTTTAGGAGGTCAGATGATGGTCTCCGTTCCTGCAGGCCAGGCAACGGTAACCATCACTTACACCCCCGTCTGGTTCTACATCGGGCTGACCGTCAGTCTCCTCTTCCTGGCAATCCTTGTACTCTTGTCTGTTAAAGATAAGATCCGGATCCCGGAAGGGAAAATCATCTCCGGC
>CAMPAX010000037.1 GCA_946633495.1 uncultured Lachnospiraceae bacterium
TTAAGGCACCCCAGCTTGCAGCCGGCGAACCGGCAGGGAAGGAAGGGGTCTTTAACTGCTTTGTATTCGGAGTCACGATAGGATTCACACCGGATCGGGTCTTTGTCCATACACCGTTCTTATCCACATAATACCGCCCGATCCATCGATTCGTCACCATGTATCCCTGTGCATCAAAATAGTAATCCTTCCGGTTGATCCGGAGCCATTGATTCTTCGGATACCAGGTGCCCGACTGGAACCACCAGCCCTTCGCGCTGTGTTTCCACTCACCGTCCCAGCGTTTATCCCAATACCCTTTTTTATTCAGCCAGTACCCTTTGATGTATTCATTCTTCGCATATCCGCTGCCGTCACTGAACTGATACCAGTATCCCCTGGCATCTTTATGCCAGGATCCTGCCGCACTTTTCGTTCCCGCCGCTTCGCTCTGCAGCGGCGTCTGCCAGACGGCAAAAAGGAACAAGACCGCCAGCAGCCACACTACCGCTTTTTTCTTCTGCGTCTCTTTGACCCTATGATTCATGCGCACCCCTTTTCTGTTTGCTGCTGCCGGGATCCGTGCCAACCGGGATCCTCGGTTCTCCATACTTCTCTGCAGCCGCTTCTTATGAAACAGTCAACTCTGCAACACCGCAAGCTCCGATCACTTCAACATCATTTTCCTTACAGAACTGAAGAAGTTCTGCTGCTTTCAGCCGGTTTCCTCCCCGAAGCTGCTCCACAAGGATGCAGCGTCCGGTGCTTACAAGCTCTGTCAAAGCCCGGCTGTCCTTTCCCACCTTCTCGGTAGGCAGAAGCTCCACTTCCTGCTTCCGAAGCGCCTCACCAAGATCGGCAACCACTTTCTGTACCTCTTCCGTGCTGTCGGAAGTAAGCACTGCTATCTTGTCGATCTCATGATTATCGCAGTACGCCGCGATCCGAACCGCAGCATAATCCACACTGTCCTCATTCGAGTCAAAAAGCTCCGCTTTGAACTCTTTCTTCAGGAACCATTCCCGAAGGGCACGCTTCTTTTTTCCCTTGACAGTGATCAGCCCGAAATTCCGAAGTCCCAGATTCTCGCTGTAATCCGCGGGAGTTGCATGCTTTGAGGAAAGGAACAGTAAGATAAAGCAGAGAGCGATGCCTCCTGCGATACCTACGATCCCGCCGACTGCCAGGAATTTCCAGGAGAAGGCAGGTTTCGTCTCAGCCACCTTTTCCTCCGTATCTTCCTTCATATATCCCGTCAGATACCGGAAATAGGACTGCTGCGCCGATGTAAATCCGGAATAGGCGCTCATATAGGCCCGGCGATAGGTAACCATGTTGGAATATGCAGACTTCTGAGAGTTATCCGTGGTGGAATCATACAGATAAACCGTCCCCTCCTTCATCGGAGTGATCCGGAGCCGGGGCTCTTCCTTCATCAGCTTATCCATATACGCCTCTACAACAGTACGTACATCCTCTGCCAGCTTCGGATACTGTGAAAAACGGATCACGCCCAGAGTGAACTCCCCTCCGCCGGAATTGTTACACCAGATCAGCTCCTTCAAAAAGGCATGGTTTACATAATCCTGACTGATTTCGGTCAGATCACTGATATACAGACCGTCATTTACATAAGCACGGAGCAATTGAAGATACGCATTCTCAATTGTACCTGTAGAGAGATCATTTCCGGTGTCCAGCAAAAGCCGGTACTCTACGATGACCTGTTCCTCTTCCTTGGAGTTGATCTGAAGGAGCGGAGAAGAATTCATATAGGCTTCCGTCTCCATGGCGTAACGATACTGAAGCGCCGCATTCTCCACATCCGAGCATTCCTGCTCTGTCAGATTTTTACCTGTCTCTTCCCTCTTCAGCGCTGCGTTGCTTGCCTTATCTTTCCGATACTTGTACCCTG
Organism: uncultured Lachnospiraceae bacterium; assembly: GCA_946633495.1. Taxonomy (GTDB): domain Bacteria; phylum Bacillota; class Clostridia; order Lachnospirales; family Lachnospiraceae; genus Eubacterium_Q. The sequence continues at coordinate 1,895 of CAMPAX010000037.1, forward strand.
CAAGCAGCAGGCCGAAGATCATCGCCAGTGCAAGGATCAGCCACAGTTTCCGCAGCATATAAAAAAGCAGGCTGCGTATACTGATACGTCTTCCGTTCATGTGTAAATTCCTTTCGTTTCTCTTATTTCCCTTTTCAGTGACCCGATCTCCCGTTATCAGGCTCAGGATTTTATCTTGTTTATCACATCTGTCTTTTCTGTCTCAACTATCTCGTCTGTTTCAACCGGCTCATTTTTGCCATCCATCTCATTCGTTGCCCACGGATCAGAGATTCTCGATCAGTCCCATCACCCGTCTTCGTCCCCCTTTCAGGTCATGAGAAAGAAGGAGATTCTGGAACCGCTGCCGGCTGCTCCTGGATAGTCCCAGGTACATCCTCAGATTACTCTCTATGATCTCATCCGCCGGATCCAGTCCGATATAGGTAAATCCGTTCTCATTGCTGACAAATCCGTGTTTTTCTTCTCTTTCATTCTGTGCCATGGCAATGGACGGAATCCCCAGCAGCGCCAGTTCGTACCCGGTCCGGCCTCTGGAGGTCAGCGCCACATCGCACTGCGTCATCAGTTCCGGCATATTGGACACATCATAGAGTACCTCGATATTCGGATACCGGTTATACTCCATCAGCGAATCCACATTGTTCTTGGCCTTGCCGAGAACCACTGTGAAATGAACATTCTGATATTCTTCCCTGGATGCGATAGCCAGGATCCGGTCGGAATAATTCTTCGGATCCGCTCCTCCGAATGCCACAAAGACCCGTTCCACCTTTTCGCGGATCGTGATGGGATTGTACATGAGAAATGTCTTGCCGGCGATGTAGTATTTCTCTCCTGCCCTTACCTGGGGCAGATGACTTTCACTGTAAAGTGCATTAAACACCAGATCCGCCTTCAGGATTCCCTCGCCGTCGTCCTCAAAGTTCACGATCTTAGCTTTCGGAAGCACCGCTTTCAGTCCGATCATATAATCGATGGTGGTACTTAATATGTCATTGATGAAAATGTCATATTGCTCCTCCCTGCAGCGCTCGAACAGCTCCGCGATCCCATTTACGGGGATCAGCGTGTGAGTCGTCCGGCCGAAGACAGAAGGATCCGTCTGATTCGTATCGTAATAGATATCCGGTTTGCTGAAGAACTCGTCTGCCAGCTCCAATGCGCGGTAGATATGTCCCATACCCCGCTTGTTATTCCCGTTCACATAGATGGCTACTTTCCGTCGGTTCAGGGATGCGGCGACCACCTGCAGATCCGCAAAGGTGTCCACATCCACGGATTCCTCTTCGGGAACCTCGAACACATCCACCTTCTCACCGATCCGGGTCTTTGGCGTAACTACGGACGCTTTTGAAATCACGAATGCCCCGGTCTCCAGATAATTTGGTGGTAAATACTGCCGGTTCAACCGTTCTTTATAGTTCGGGACCTTCTTTCCATCCTTTACTCCCCAGGAAAGATGAGGTGCATTGATGGCGGAGATCAGAGTATCCAGATCCTGCTCGACTGCATAAGCAATGGCCCGGTCCAGAGTATCCACTGACAGCGTCGGAGAAGTCGGCTGCATGGTTACGATATAATCCCATTCCACGCTTCGGTCAACCGCATCATCGATCACTGCATCCAGTGTCACATCATCCCTGCAAAGCTTTTCATCCCGCCAACGGACAGCGGTTCCCATCTGTGTGGCAATGATCCTTACTGCTTCGGAATCTGTGGTCACCACCACATCTGTGATATACTCCGAGGAAAGAGCATTGTTGATCGAGTAATAGATCAGCGGCTTTCCACCGATGATCCGGATATTTTTATTTGGAATTCCTTTTGAACCCGCTCTGGCAGGAATCACAGCAAGGATACGCATATCTTCGCCTCCTGTTTCTTTTTTCATAGTATGGTAGGATGATAGTTTACTCTGTTTCCCGCTTCACGTCGCTAAGCTCCTTTTTGTTCAGTCGTTTCAGGATCTTCCCGACCCCGCCTCCGATCTTCGGACCAAGTCCTGTGAAATCCGGAAGCAGCACCATGGCAAGCACGATGGCTGTCATTCGATTTCCACCGAACATGTGATCCGTGAGCCCACGGAAGCACAGAGTCAGAATACAGCATAGATACACACCTTTTCCGTTCCGTACGGCACGAAGGCACGCTCTGCCGATGAGGAAAAGAAAGGTTCCAAACCCGAAAATGCCCATATAGGCATGGACAAACAAAAAGGAATTGTGAAGATTTCCGTTATAGTGCCGCCCCCACCAGAGGGTGCCCGTATTCACTCCGAACAGGAAATTCTTCGCGGAGGAAAACATGGCCTGAATATACTCGATCCAGCAATCGATCCTGCCGCCGCCATTCATTCCCTTATCCAGGAAACGGTTAATGACATAAATGTCGGAACCGCTCATAAACACGGACCAGACCAGGATCACCAGTACCGGGATCATGATCAATGCCAGAAGAAGCCCCAGCAGGATCCGGTCTCTTCTTGCGGTTTCATCTGCAAGATACCTCCGCAGGATCACGCCCAAAAGAAGTATGGTGCTTGCAAGAAGTCCGCCCCGCCCCCCGGCCAGAAGCGACAGCATCCATATCACAAACGCCGGAATGATCGGGATCTTCTTTCCTCTGGCATCCAGCAGGCTGTAATACAGGATCCCCGGTGCAAGGAGATGGATCGACACGTAATTGTTCGTGGAACCAACATATACGGAAACCTTGCTTCCAAAGAGCAGAAGACGGATCAGTGCCACACCCGCATTCAAATATATCGCTATCAGAAATGCCCGTTCATCCACGCCTTCATCCAGCATCAACGCCGCCACAAAAAAGGAAGCCACCATGATCATGGAGAGAACAGCAGTCATATTTCCCACCAGCACCGTATTCAGTCCCGTGAGAATCCCGGCGCCGATGGCCAAAAGCACCAGCGGCCGTATGCCCATGCTCCGTTTCAAACCGAAGTACAGCAAAGCTCCCGTAAAAATAGCCAGATAATAAAAAGCACTCGTGATGGGACTTGCCACCTGATTTACGGCGATGATGGCAAGGAAATACAAAAGAACCGCCAACGAGAGACCGGTCCTAATAACATCGATGGATCCGGTATTCTGTTTTTGTCCGATCTGTACGGTCATGTCTCCACCTGTAATTCCTGCTTTACCGTCCGGATCAGAAGATCCAGCTCTTCCTCCGTATCCGGGATCCGGATCCTTTCCGGATCACGGTAGGTGCCTTTGGTCAGTTCGAAAAACTTATCACGATCCGCGTCATTTCCTTCCAGACGCTTGAACATATGATATAAAAGTACGATCCGCGGCTCTTCGTCCATCAGCAGTTTCGGCATGATGGTCGCCGTGGAAAGCAATGTGATAAGTGTCATCTTTGAGGGATCGGATGCAAGGCAGGTGATCTCGAAGGGAAGCCTTGTATAGGGATACTCACGGATGGGATTTTCGTAAGTCCGTGTATCTCTGGGATGACGTTTTACTATCACCCTGTCCTCCCCGAATTCCGCCTGCAGACGGTCATACAGTCTGACGATCCTTGCATCATCCTCCGGTGAAAGAACCACTTCCTTCAGAGTATCCAAAATGACAACCGGTTCCTTTATCCCTTTCTCGGGGCTTACCTCAAAGACCGCTTTGATGTGTTCCAGAACTGTCTCATTGTTCCGGAACTGCGGCAGATGATACACCGGCATCCGATTCTCCGGATGCATCCTGTTAAAAAGATCCGGTGAATACATGTAGATCCGTCTTGCGTTACGCATGGATTTTCTGCCCAGAACCAGGCGCTTGGTTATCTTATCCGGAAGACTGATCTTGAAGATGTCACGATTGTCGTAGCTTCCTTCCCCGTCATCGAAGAAATAAACCTTCGTACGGATATCATTCCTGGAAATGTAAAGCATCAGAAGATTTGCAACAAACACATTATGTGTTGCATACAGGATCCTGTATCTTCTATCCGGCAGAAGAAGCTGTGCTGCCGCATCCTCAATGTTCCGATACAGATGAATGATCTTTTTGTAGCGCTGCATTTTCCCGGAAGCGCCCCGAACCTCATCGATACAGGAGATTCCCTTCAGCACCCGTACCGTGTCAAAGATCTTCCGTTCCCGGATCCGTTCCGCCAGATCCTCCGCACCTTCAAACTGCGCGTCGATATAGAGATCCGCCATTTCCTTCCTGTTCACCGCCAGACTGATGGCAGACATGATCTGAAACGGAGTGGTACAGATATACATGGCGTCCATGTTCTTCATTTTTGTTCTCCTTACTAAATCCGGTTTTCAAAGCTCCAGATAATTCCGGTAGCTGTGTTCGGTATCGATCACCACCGCTGCTCCAAGATTTGGATCCACCTGCTTCTCCACCGGCGGAAGCTTCATGAAATCTCCGTACCGCTTTGTCAGGTATTTCTCCGGCTCCGTAGGGCCAAAGAATTTATGTCCTTCAAATTCCAGAAGCGTCGGCTTTCCGAACCATTCCCGGGGATAGGTGATGGCACTGCACAGAGTGATATCCTCACCGTAGTAATCCAGAACCTCCTTCCCCTTCGGAACCTTTCGAAGTTTATATTCCATGCGGCGGATCATCTTATCACGGCTCTTTCCACGAAAGATCGTAAGGAAAAAGCGGGACATCAGCTTTGTCGCCTTCCCATGATTCTGCGGGATGTATCCCGCCACCAGCACCTTATAAATGTGGGATCTCCAGATATTAAGGAGCAGTCCCGCTTTCGTCTTCGGTGCATTGTAGAAGGGATAGATATCCAGCGCGATCCCCTGATTAAAGTCCATGTGCTTATACTCATCCCACACATATGCCGTTTCGGAATCCCTTAGCTTAAATGCGATGGATATATAATTCGGATCCGTCTTCCGGGTCTGCACAAAATACCGCTCCCCGAATTCAGCCTGGTATTTCGGAAGCTGCACCGCATCCCGTATGGGCATGATCACGTCGATATCGTGATCCCAGGGAATAAAACCCTTATGCCGAAGCGCTCCGATGCAGGTTCCGTAAGCTAAGTAATATCGAAGATGATGCCTGCGGCATACCTCATCCAATTTGATGAGAAGATCCATAAGGATCTCCTTACTGCCTTCTTTCATGTCATTCCTTTCCTGTATGGATCCGATCGATCAGTCTTTTTTCTCTGTCCCGAAGAATTCCTCCATGGTCGCAGAGGTTTCCGAGCTGATCCCTTCTTTTTTCAGTACCGTTTTTACTGTGTCCAGCACGATCTTCACGTCACCCGCAAATGTGATATCATCCACATATCGCACATCCCAGTCAAACTTTTCTTCCCAGGTAATGGCATTTCTGCCATGAACCTGCGCAAGCCCCGTAAATCCCGGACGCACCTCATGCCGACGCGCCTGATGTTCATTGTAACGAGGCAGATATTTCACCAGAAGCGGTCTCGGACCGACCACTGACATATCTCCCCGGAGAATGTTCAAAAGCTCCGGCAGTTCATCCAGACTGGTGGATCGAAGCATCCGTCCGAAGGATGTGAGACGTTCCTCATCCGGGAGCAGATTCCCATCCTTATCCCTGGCATCCGTCATGGTACGGAACTTGTACAGCCGGAAGATCTTTCCGTCTTTTCCCGGCCGTTCCTGGCAGAAGAACACGGGAGATCCCAGCTTGCTTCTCACCAGAACCGTCAGTACCAGAAGTACCGGCGACAAGAGGATCAGCGCAAAAAGCGCAAGACAAAAATCCAACGGCCTCTTCACAACCGCTTCATAGATTCCCTTCGGTCGATGCACCTTGACATCCGTATGGATCGTGGTTTTTCTTATGATCAAGGTCCCTGCCATAAGAGCAGCGGCGGTTCCGAAAAGCACAAGACCTGTTTTCCTTTTTTTCATAAATGAATACCCTCTTAGCCAAATCAGTTTACTCCGCCACGCGGATCCCTGTTCTTCGCTTTTTAAGAAAAAGGCATATGATTTGGTTTATTATTCAGCCGACACTGCCGATCATAAAAGACAGCGTTTACTCGAAGCACATGTGGATCAGTTCTATGATCACGTCCTGTTCTTCCGGTGTCATCTTGTTGTCACTGGGCAGGCACACTCCCCGTTCAAACACATCCGCGCCCACATCTATTGGCTTCCCTTCGTTGATGTAAGCGTTGCTGCGGCCCCTTCCATTTCCGTCCGCCGTGATATACGGATGGGTCTGGTAAATGGGCTGCATATGCATGGGCTTCCAGATCGGACGTCCCTCTGCGTTGAACTCTGCCAGTTTGTCCAGGATCTCCGTAGGACATGTCTTCCCCGGTTCCGTCTGATACAGTACCGTCTTCTCACCTCTCACCTGCCTGCACATAGCCTCCGGGCGAATGGTGCAGCAGGACAGCCAGAAGTTCGGTTCCGAACAGGCAAGATACGGATTCATATCGACCGGAAGATCCGCCAGGTACTTCTTGTAACGTTCATATATTGCTTTCTTTTGGGCAATGTGTTCTTCCAGATACGGAATCTGACCGCGGATCACGCCTGCGATGACATTGCTCATACGATAATTATAGCCCATCTCCTCATGCTGATACCAGGGTGCATCCTCACGGCTCTGAGTAGACCATTTACGTACTTTATTTGCCAGCTCCTCATCATCTGTCAGCAGCATACCGCCGCAGGAACCGGTGATGATCTTATTGCCGTTCGCGGAGAGCACGCCGGAGGGCGTACCAAATCGTCCGGTCTGGATCCCCTTATAGGTTGCCCCGAAGGATTCCGCCGCGTCTTCCACGATCAATGCACCGTGGCGGTCACAAACCGCACGGATCTCATCCATTTTTGCAGGCGTTCCGTAGAGATGCGCCAGCATCACGATCCGGACATCCGGGTAAAGCTCAAACGCCTTTTCCAGAGCCACCGGATCCATATTCCAGGTCTCATACTCGGAATCAATAAAGATCGCCTCTCCGCCTTCATATGCAACCGGATTTACGGTGGCGTCAAAGGTCATATCACTGCAGAAAACCTTTCTCCCGGCGAGACAGCCATGGATCGGATCCGGCTGTCCGTAAAGCTGTTCCGCAGCAAGCTTGATCGCCATATGGAGCGCTGCCGTACCGGAGGATAGACCTACGCAGAACCTTCGTCCGACTTTTTCGGAGGTCAGCCGTTCCACCTCATCGATATTCTCACCCACGGTGGACATCCAGTTTGAGGCAAATGCCTGCTGAATATAAGTCATTTCCGGTCCGTGCATCGTCGGCGATGAAAGCCATACCTTCTTCTCAAACGGTTTTAATTCTCTTTTTTTCTTAGGCTTCGGGGTAAGACCCATGACCTTACCGAAGCATTCGATCACATATTCCAGCTCCTGATCCGTCATACAGGTGTTCAGCGGAAGTGTGAGCTCATTTTCATACTGCCGCAAGGCGTTGGGATAATCCTTGATATCAAAGCCCATGTTTCGATAAGCGGTATACATTGCCAACGGTTTGTAGTGAACATTTGTTGCAACACCGTATTCCGACATGCGGCAGATCAGCTGATTCCGTTCCTTCTCATCAATCCCGCGGATCCGCAGCATATACAGATGCTTGCTGGATTCCTTTGCCACCTCCGGCGACTGGATCACTTCGATGGGAAACTCCCGGAAGGCCTCATTGTAACGGTCAACGATCTGCTGTCTCCGATTCAATGTTTTCTCATAACGAGCCAGCTGTGTAAGCCCCGCGGCAGCCATCATGTCGGTCATATTGCATTTGTATGCCGGCATCAGAATATCGTATTCCCAGCCGCCCAGCTGTGACTTTTCCAACGCATCCTTGCTCTGCCCGTGCAGGGTGAGCAGCATCAGATTCTTATAGATCTCCTCATCCGAGCAGCCATTTATACTGCGCCATACCAGCGCTCCTCCTTCTGCGGTGGTCAGATTTTTAACCGCATGGAAAGAAAATGCCGTAAAGTCCGCAAGTTCTCCGCACATCTTTCCATTTCTCCGCGCACCAAGAGAATGTGCCGCATCCGCGATCACCGCGATGCGGCCCATGGCCTCCTGGTATTTACCTTTTGCTCGAAAGAGGGATTTTTTCTCCTCGATGATCCGGAAGATGGTGTCATAATCACAGACCACACCTGCAAGATCCACGGGAATGATCGCCTTGGTCCGTTCCGTGATCCGTTCAGCCATCTGATCATAATCCATCTCATAGGAATCCGGTTTTGTATCCACCAGAACGATCTTTGCCCCGACATGGAAAATGGGGCTGGCACTGGCTGTAAATGTATATACGGAGGTAATGACCTCATCTCCAGGGCCGATGCCTAAGATGCGCAGTGCCATTTCCAGACAGGAAGTGGCAGACGCGAGGCAGGCTGCACTGGGTGTGTGAACGTACTTTGCGATCTGACGTTCAAATTCTTTGGTTCGCGGGCCGGTGGTGATCCAGCCTGAACGCAGAGCTTCGGAAACCTCTGCAATATCGTTTTCTCTTATATCCGGGGGTGAAAATGGTATCTTCATAATTTGTCCTTTCTGCTTTATTGCATACCCGGCAAGATTATAACACACCGGAACATGAAATGCACCAACAAAGTGTCGGTGCAGCGAAAAAGGCGGCCCGTGCAGAGCCGCCTTAAACCGCTTTATTTACTTTCCTTATTCTGCGGATGATACGTAGGCACCATACGCTGTACAAAATCCCGTATATCGAAGGGTTCCGTGATCACATACTCACTGAGCTCCTTCAGTTCCTCCATAAATTTGCTTTCATCCATCTCAATGGGCTTTCCGATGTGGATGAGCTTATTCTCGGTTTCCTGAAGCCCCTCTTCCTTCATGAGCATTTCTTCGTAAAGCTTCTCTCCCGGCCGAAGTCCCGTAAATACGATCTTGATATCTTCATCCGGCTTGTGTCCGGACAGAAGGATCAGGTTCTTTGCCAGATCCAGGATCTTTACAGGTTCTCCCATATCCAGGACAAAGATCTCTCCGCCCTTTGCATAGGCGCCGGCCTGCAGCACCAGAGACACTGCCTCCGGAATGGTCATAAAATACCGGATGATATCGGGATGAGTCACCGTTACAGGACCGCCCTCCGCAATCTGCTTCTTGAAAAGCGGGATCACGCTTCCGTTGGAACCGAGCACATTTCCGAAACGAACCGCCACAAAGGATGTCTCGGAATGCTTGTCATAGGTCTGAATGATCATCTCACAGAGCCTTTTTGAAGCTCCCATGATATTTGTGGGGTTCACGGCCTTGTCCGTGGAGATCATGACAAATCGTTTTACTTTCCAGCGATCTGCAGCCTGAACGATCTTCCAGGTACCCAGCACATTGTTCTTGATGGCTTCGTTGGGGCTGTCCTCCATAAGCGGCACATGCTTATGCGCTGCCGCATGATAGACGATGTCCGGACGATAGATCTCAAAGATCTGATCCATCCTTTTGGTATTTCGTACAGAAGCGATCAGAACCACCAGATCCAGATCCGGATAGGTCTTCTTCAGCTCATTCTGTACATCATAGGTAGTATTCTCGTAAATATCCACGATCACAAGCCGTTTGGGGTTGTGCTTCGCGATCTGCCGGCAGAGCTCGCTTCCGATGGATCCGCCGCCTCCCGTGACAAGAACCGTCTTATCAGATACATACCCCATGATGGAGTCCACATTTACCTGAATCGGGTCCCGGCCAAGAAGGTCGTTCACCTCCACCTCACGAAGATCTGATATGCTGACTTCTCCGGTTACAAGCTGGTAGATACCCGGCATCTTTTTCAGTTCGCAGCCGGTGGTCTTACAGATCTCAAGGATCTCATGTACCTGCTTTGCACCCACCGAAGGCATGGCGAGGATGATCTCCTCCACCCTGTATTTTTCGGCGATCCTGGGAATGTCGCCTCGTTTACCGAGGACCTTGACGCCATGAATGTAGTTCCCGACCTTGCCGGCATCATCATCGATGGCTCCGACCACCTTCATATTCAGATATTTACTGTTCTTGATCTCCCGGATCAGATCATTTCCACCGCTTCCGGCACCTATGATCAGCACTCTCTTCCGGGTTTCCCGTGTCTTTGTCTCCTCTACCTGCTTCTTTACGGAGAAGAAGGTCCGGTAAAAAAACCGGCTGATGATCACCAGGATCAGCAGGAATACAAAATACATGATGTAATAGCTGCGCGGCAGAGGCACTGTCTTCTCCGAGTTCAGCGCCATGATGACGCCCATGTTCAGGAGACTGGCCAGTCCGCATGCCAGGGTGATATTCTTGAATTCCGTTGCTCCGGCATAGCTCCATATACTGGAGTATAACCGGAATAATGCAAAGACAACAACAGCGGTAACCACTCCTACCCACAGATTCCGCAGCATTACCGAACTATACTCGTCCGGTACCTTGGAATACTGCAGATCGAAGCGGACCAGCAGCGCCAGAAAGCTGGCGGCTGTGACCGCTGCCGCATCATACAGGATCAATATGATCTTTGTCAGGATCTTCCGTTTACTCATTCTTCTTAAGCACGCCTCCGTGGTGCGTTCCGCATCTTCGGAACGTCATGACACTCGCGACATTCTACCACTTTGTTTCGGGATTTTCAAGACCATTTATCCTTTTCTTATTTTAAAGCAGACGCCTTACCCCAGAATCGCCTTATGGATCGGATTATGATCCGACAGCCACTGAAGGCCTCCGTTATCCACAAGAAGATGGCGATAGCTTTCCGGATTCATGCAGACGGACAGAACGAACATCAGCGCCCATACCACAAACAATCCCACTATGACGCCCACTGCCGCGCCGACCGCTTTATCCACGGTTCCGATGATAGGAATCGCCTTCATCACTTTTCCGACCAGTACCGTAACGATGATCAAAAGAAGCCGGATCACAATGAATGTGATCACACCCGCCAGGATACGGATCGCAACGGTCGCAGCTGTTTTGGAAATATAATGATAGACCGTGTCAACACCCAGCGAACGATATCCTTCTGCATTATTCCCATCCAAAAGGATATCGGTCAGAAAGTCCGGAAGACCGCTATCGCGGATCACTTCCACCTGTTCATTCTTTGAAGGATTCCGCTCCATGATCTCTTTTACCTGTGAGTCGGTCACAGTTCCGGTTCCGCCCGCTTCCCTGGTCTGCTCCTGCGCCCGTTCTTTTACATCATCGGCCAGCATGCTGTAGATCCGTTCCTCAAACTTCTCATCCAGCCCCGTACCCTTGATCATCCAGTCACGCACCACCGGCGTCAGGGCAAAGGCAAGGACCAGGGCGATCACCGTGGCAAAAAGCCCAAGTACCGTTCGAACAAGGCCTCTTAGATAACCGATCAGACCAAATGCTCCGATCACACAGATTATCGTAAAAACCAACCAGTTCATACTTACTCATCCTCCATGCGAAGACCTATTTTCTCTGTCTTGCCTTCGAAAGTAACCACATATTCATTGCCTGAAGATGTGGGGATCATACTTCTCAGTACCGTATCGAAGGAATAACGGAATTTCACCCTGCCCTTCTTTGTGATGACCATGCACTGTGTACCGCCGGTCAGAATGATCTCATCCTTTCCGGCATGAATATTGTCGTATGCCATGTTAAAGGAGAAATGAACGATCTCCTTCCCGTTAAAATCATATACACGCATCAGGTAATCCGTATTCATGGACGCATCCGTCGGATGCTCGATGGTTCCGACGTAGGAATCCGAATAAAAGATACTCCGGATCTCATTTTCATAACGGATCTCCGCCTGTTTGGAGGGCTTCTCCTTCATGCTGTAGATCTGGATCCCTTTGTCTGAAAAAGCTGCCACCGTGTCATTCGTGGTGAATTCCACCTTTGCCACCAGCTCATCCTCCAGGCTGAATCCTCCGACCATACGGTCGGCATTTGCATTCTGACCCACCTCTCCGAAATTGTAGGCTGCCAGATTATTCTTATTTTTAATGCCGTCCATAAAGAAATAGCTGGTAAAAAGCTTCTGTCCGTCATTTGAAATGGCGATATCCAGCGGATACCCGCTCTTATCGATGGATGTCTGCATCTCGTATACAGGCTTACCTTCCTTGTCGTACATATTCACGTAGTTCGTGGTATCACTTTCGAGCACCACCGTGAAGGCTCCCTGGGATGCAACCGCAATATCTATGATCTTGTAAGGCATCACCAGATCGCTGACCGGTCCCTGGGTATTGAAAACGTGAACCGCATTTCCGCCCTTTTCGGCCACGACTGCATATTCTCCGCAGGTGCTGCAGATCGGCACCTTGATATTGGCACCCGCCGTCCATACCACATCCCCGTTTTCATTGATATAGGTCACACCCTCCTGTGTCAGCTTCAGCAGATTTCCGCCGAACTCTGTATATTCAGCGTTCGCCTCCAAAACCATCTCCTGGCTGCTCAGGACTTTGTAACCCCTGAATTCACGGATCTCTCTGTAAACAAACCATACCACACCGATCACTATAACAAGAATCGACAGCAACACAATCAGGCGTACCTTGCTCGTACGCCTCTGCTGTCGATTGGCGAGATTCCTTTTTCTGAGCTCCGGATCTCCGCCGACATCTATGACATTTCCTCTTTTTTTACGAAATGAGTTTTCTCTTTGTTCAGGCTTTTTCTTCTTCTGAAGCGACGTTTTAAGTGAAGGGCGCTGCTTCTTCTTCGGCGGCTCCGGTACATCGTCCATAAGATCCGGGTCAAGATCACCTGCAGCGCCATAGCCCGGTTCGTCCATACCGTAGCCCGCGCCCGAATCCTCCATCCCATAGTCCGAACCGTCCATACCGTAACGTGAACCGCTCATTCCATAGCCCGAGTCCTCCATACCGTAGCCCGAGTCCTCCATACCGTAGCCCGAGTCCTCCACACCATAGTCCGGATCGTAAGCGGGTGCATCCGGCGTCCTTCTACGTCGTCTTCTCCCCTTGCTCCAGTTTTTGTTCTATCCGCCGGTTCATCTCCTCAAAACTGCCCATCCATACCAGTCCGTTGATAGGTATTCCGA